>JAGCCD010000027.1 GCA_017651785.1 Bacteroidales bacterium | reverse complement strand
GTTCTACTTAATTATCAATCACTTACCAAAAACGGACAAGTGTCTTTGCATAAGCGTTTTACGCAAAGCAGTGATTTACAGCAATATATAAAATTAGGCCATTCTTTTTCCTTGGGCCTAATTTCAGTTCTACTTGATTATCAATCACTTATCAAAAACGGACAAGTGTCTTAGCACGAGCGTTTTCCGCAAAGCAGTGATTTACAACAACATACAAAATCAGGCCTCTCGTTTTTAAAAGGCCTGATTTCAGTTATCGCTAAGTATCAAACAGTTACAGAAAACGCTGCCAAGCATGCAAAAAAGCCAAACGCTGCCAAGCACGCAAAAAAGCCAAACGCTGCCAAGCATGCAATGAAGGGGCAGGAGGAAGCCCCAGCCCCCAGCCCCTCTAGCTGGTCTTGAAGAACTTGTCTATATCCTTGATTGTCTGGGGCAGGGCGAAGATGGCGACGCGGTCGTAGTCTTCTATGCGGGTGTCGCCAACGGCGATGAAGGAGTCGCTGCCGCGGATAACGCCGGCGATGATGGCGTTGCGGGGGAAGTTGAGGTCTTTCAGCGGGGCCTTGGTGATGGCGCTGCCGGGAGCCACGGTGTACTCGATGATCTCTGCATTGCTGCCGGAGAGGTACTTCACGAACCGAGCCTTGCCCGATAACGTGAACTTGAATATCTTTCCGGCGGTAATGAGTTTCTTGTTGATCACAGTATCCACTCCCATCTCCTCTGCCAGGCGGATGTACTCTATATTCTCTACCTCCGCCACTGTGCGCGAGACGCCGAACTTGCGGGCCACGACGCACGAAAGGATGTTGCTCTCGTCGCTCTCAGTAAGCGCGATGAAGGCGTCGTAGTCCCGGATGCCCTCCTCGTACAGAAAGTCAGAATCGGAGCCGTCTCCGTTAACAACCAGAACGCTGTCCGGCAGGCGGCTGGTGAGTTCCATGCTGCGGGCCTTGTCTTTCTCGATTATCTTGACCGTGGCGAGTTGCGAGGACAGCGAGCGGGCCACCATCTCCCCTATCTGCGTGCCGCCGAGGATCATCACTTTGCCTATGGGCTTCTCAGCCTTGCCGAAGTGCTTCACCAGGCTGGCCATTCCCTCCCGCTTTGACACGGTGAACACCAGGTCTCCGAACTGGAACTTGGTGTCGAACTTGGGGATGATTGTCTGCTCGTCCCGGGTGATGGCGATGATGCGGAAGAGCATAGTCTCCTCGGGCGTCAGTGCCTGAACGAACTCCTGCAGCCGCAGATCTACCATAGCCGATTCCTCGTCGATGCGGAACACCGAGATCTGCAGCTTGCCGCGGGCGAAGTCCATCGACTCCATTGCCGATACCTGCCGCAGCGACTGCACTATCTCATCTGCCGCACTCTTCTCGGGATAGAACATCAGCTCGATACCCAACTCCTTGAACAGCAAGCGGTTTTCTGCAGAAAGGCAGTCCTCGTCGTTCACGCGGGCGATGACCTTGCGGGCGCCCAGCCGCTTTGCCAGCAGCGCCGACACGATGTTGACCTCCTGCGTGGTGAAAGGATACACGGCGATGAAAAGGTCTGCCTTGGCCACTCCGGCCGAGCGCAGCGTACTGATGGACGAAGGATTGCCGGAGACCGTTTCCACGTCTGCGTAGGCGTTGAGCGCACTGAGCCTGCGGGCGTCGTTGTCTATGACCGTAACCTCATTGGCTTCGGCCCTGAGCATCTTGGCGAGGTGGGAGCCGATCTCTCCGGCGCCCTCAATGACTATCTTCATATCTTCTGTCGAGGTATCTGAATATGCCCGCTCCCCTGAGCAGACTCTGCAATATTACGCAAATTTTCTTATATCCGCCAACCTGGCCTGTTCCGACGCTCGCAGGAACATCCCCCTTAAGCTGCCGGTACCCCTTGTGCCCGCGGCCAACCGCACGCCAGTAAGGGACCTTCCCCGTGAGCAGGTACACCACCGCCGACATCCAGTCCAGCACATAGCGCAGGCAGATGATGACACGCGAACGGAACCGCCCCACCGTTGCCGGAAGGTTCTTCCTGAGCATCAGCAGGTTATTGCGATAGTTGAGCTCCAGCTTGAAGGGCGAATCCGGAGCCAGCGTGCCGCCTCCCAGATGCCATACGCAGCTGTCCGGAACCACCGTGACGGTGCGGCCAGAGAGGCACGCGCGCCAGCAGTAGTCTATCTCTTCCATATGGGCGAAAAAGCGGTTATCCAGGCCGCCGAGCTCGCGCCAGAGGCTGCTGCGGGTAACGAGGCAGGCGCCAGTGACCCAGAGCACGTTGCGCACGGAGTCGTACTGGCCCACATCTTCCGCCACCCGGTTCATTACGCGGCCGCGGCAGAAGGGAAAGCCGAAAAAGTCAAGGTAACCTCCGGCAGCGCCGGCATACTCGAAGCGGTTCAGCCTGGAGTAGCCGCCATCAGCCGACGGCACCAGGGCATGCAGCTTGGGCCCGCAGACGCCGCACTCGGGGTGGGCGTCCATATACTCCACAAGCGGCTCAAGCCACCCTGGAGAGACGTCGATATCAGAGTTGATGAGGACGAAATACTCCGCCTCTATCTGCGCCAGGGCGCGATTGTATCCGCCCGTAAATCCGTAGTTCTGCCCCAACGGGATAACACGCACCCCCGGGAACTCGCTTGCCAGCATCTGCAGGGAGCCGTCTGTGGAGCCGTTGTCGGCCACCACGACCTGGGCGTCCGCAGGGCAGGAGCCGAGCAGTCCGGGGAGGAATGCCCTCAGCAGTCCCTCCGTATTCCAGTTGAGTATGACGACGGCTGTGCGCATCGATTATTGCTTGTCGCAGTCGCAGCCTTCGCAGTTGCAGTCTCCGCCATCCTGGCAGCCGCAATCGCCCTCTTCTTTATGGCAGCATTCACCGTCTTCTTTGTGGCATCCGCCTTCGTGCTTGTGGCAGCGATGGCCGCAGCCGTCCTCCTCTGGGGGAAGATACTCGCCGTGAAGGCCCTCGCGGAGCTCCTTTTCCGTTGCCTCGCGCACGGATTCCACATTGCCGCTGAAGTTGAGCGTCTTGCCTGCCATGGGATGGTTAAAGTCCATAACCACAGCGTCTTCCGACACGGAGACCACGTTGCCGCGAACCACCTGTCCCTGGCCGTTGAGCATAGGGAGGGTGCGTCCGGGGACGAGGAATTCCGTCATCAGTTTGCCGTTCACCTTAAATGCGTCTATGGGTATGTATGCGAGGAGGGCGGGGTTGTATGTGCCGTAGCCGTCCTCGGGCGAAAGGGTGAAGGCGAAGCCGTCTCCGGGCTCCTTTCCTTCAAGCGCCGCCTCGAACTTGGGAAGCAGCATTCCCGTGCCGTGTATATACTCAAGAGGCTGGTCTGCGCCGGCCTTGTCTGCCACCTTTCCTTCTACCTGAAGTTCGTAGCTCACCGCTACCACGTTGTTTTTCTGTACTTTCATTCTTTTAAGCTTTGAACTTACAAATGTAAGCATTTTTTACTATATTTGTAGTCCGTATGAAATACGGATTCGACAACTCAAAGTACCTCAAAATTCAGTCAGAACACATCAGGGAGCGCATCGCCGAATTCGGCGACAAGCTTTACCTTGAGTTCGGAGGCAAATTATTCGACGACAACCACGCAGCCCGCGTCCTTCCCGGCTTCAAGCCGGACAGCAAGCTCCGCCTGCTTATGCAGATGTCGGACATTGCAGAGATCATCATCGTCATAAGCGCTATAGACATAGAGCGCAACAAGGTGAGGAGCGACCTGGGCATCACGTACGACGTAGACGTACTCCGCCTGAGAGACGAATTCGAGAACCGCGGCCTGCTGGTGAGCTCGGTGGTCATCACCCACTACAACGGCCAGGCCAGCGCCAAGGCCTACAGGCAAAGGCTCGAGCGTATGGGCGTCACCGTATACTTCCATTACATCATAGACGGCTATCCGGAAAACTTTGAGCTCATAGCCTCGGACGAGGGCTTCGGCCGCAACGACTACATACGCACCTCCCGCCCTCTCGTGGT
>JAGCCD010000197.1 GCA_017651785.1 Bacteroidales bacterium | reverse complement strand
TGAACGTGCTCCTTCCCCCCATAATAGCAATAATCCCGAACCGTCTGATAGACAGGCTCGGGATAAAATGGATGCTGAAGAAGTAGCCGTCAGTCCTCGTCCAGGATCTGGGCGGCGTCGGCCTTGTGCTGCTCGCGAAGGGCATCGAGCGAAGCGAAACGGCGCTCGTCGCGAATCCTCTCAAGGAAGCCGACTGTAATCTGCTCGCCGTAAATCATTTCGTCGAATCCGAAGATGTGGGACTCTACCGTAAGCGCGCCGGAGCCGCCCACGGTGGGACGTGTGCCCACATTGGTCATGCCGTCGTACTTGACGCCACGCACGGTAACGGTGGTGTGATACACTCCGCCGCAGGGAATGAGCAGCAGAGGGTCCGCAATTGCCATGTTCGCCGTGGGGAAGCCGATGGTGCGGCCAAGATGGTTGCCGCTTATCACCACACCCTCCATCTCGAACGGGCGGCCAAGCAGGCCTGCGGCCAGCTGGGCATCACCCTCCTCGAGCGCGGCGCGCACGAGGGTGGAAGAAACGGGGATATCGGAATCTGGTGCGCAGACGGGCGGGGTTATAACCGCCTCCATACCCTCTGCGCGCGCCAGCTCGGCGATGGTCTGGGGACCGGCCTGCTCGGAGCCGAAGCGGGTATCGTAGCCGAGCACCAGTGCGGTGCCGCCGTAAAACTCGCGCAGCATCCTGATATAATCGAGCGCCGACAGCGAGGCGAACTCGCGGCTGAAGTTTATGGTCTCCAGCCTGTCAACACCCAAGTCTTTGAGAATCATATCCCTGCGACTGCGGGAAGTGAGGAGCCTGAAGGTGGTTGCGTCCTTCTGGAGTGTTACCCTGGGGTGAGGCCAGAAGGTCACCACCACGCTCTCCTCTCCCCTGGCCTTGGCCTCGGAGAGGAGCGTGTCTATGACAAGACGGTGCCCTGAGTGGACACCGTCAAAAAAGCCGGTTGCAATTACAGCCATTTTACCAACGGGAAGTCCTGACGGTGAGGCAGTGCCGGGTTGTGGGCATACATGCGGATGCCGACCTGGTACATACCGGTGCGCTCAGGTTCTACTTTTACGGCATATTTTGCCAGATTGTTCTCGTAAGATGCAAGATTGTACTGCACTGTCTCCTGGATGTGAGGGTTGCCCTTGGCATCTGTGGTGGCGAAGATCATCTCAACGCCTATGTCTTCAGGACGCAGACGGCCGAGGTCAAGGACCACCTCTCCCTGGATGGGATCGTGCTTGGATACAATGTAAGAAGCATCGGGCTGCTGGCAGGACACCACGCGGATGTTGTCCCACTCCTGCAGGACGAACCTCTTCCAGGAGGCGATGGCCTTGGCCTCTGCGTTTCCGTTCACGGAGAGGCGCTCATAGCGCTGAGCCTGAGGGAGATAGTACTGGTTGCAGTAGTCTGTGAGCATCCTGTTGGTGGTGAAGTTGCTGGCCACCTTGGCGATGGTGTTCTTGATGTAGCCCACCCACTCCTTGGAGATGTGCGTGCGGTCGTTGAAGTTGTAGTAGGCCGGAGCAATCTCGTTCTCTATGGTAGCATAGATGGTAGCGGCGTCGAGCTCGTTCTGGTAGAGCTGGTCTTCGTATGTGCGCTCCTGAGGCAGAGCCCAGCCTGCGTCTTCCTGATAGCCCTCTACCCACCAGCCGTCAAGCACGGAGAAGTGCATTACGCCGTTCATTGCGGCCTTTTCTCCGGAGGTGCCGGAGGCCTCGAGCGGACGGGTGGGGTTGTTGAGCCACACGTCTACGCCCTGCACGAGCCTCTTTGCAAGACGGATGTCGTATCCGGGAACGAAGATGATCTTGCCCAGGAAACGGTCCTGCTTTGAGATGTCTATGATCTGCTTGATAAGCTCCTGGCCCTGGGTGTCGGCGGGGTGCGCCTTGCCGGCGAAGATGAACTGCACCGGACGCTCGGGGTTGTTGACTATGTCTGAAAGCCTGTCAAGGTCGGAGAAAAGCAGGGTGGCGCGCTTGTAGGTGGCGAAACGGCGGGCGAAGCCGATCGTGAGCACGTCGGGGCGGAAGCCCTCAACTATCTTCACTATCTGCGAAGGCGTGTAGTGGCTGCACAGCGCAGGGTTGGAGATGCGCTCGGAAATAACGCGCACAAGCTCCTCCTTGAGGATGCGGCGTACCTGCCAGATCTCGTCGTCGCTCACCTTGTAGATGCGGTCGAAGCAGCTCTTGTCGTAGTGTGAGGTGCGGAATTCGGGGCCGAAAACCTTGTAGTGCAGCTGCTTCATCTCCTTGGACGTCCAGGTGCCGTAATGCACGCCGTTGGTCACGTAGCTGATGTGCAGCTCCTCGGGCAGATAGCCCTTGTACATGTCCTGGAATATGTCCTGGCTCACCTTGCCGTGAAGCATGGATACGCCGTTCACATTCTGGCTCATGTTGGCGGCCAGAACGCTCATGCTGAACTTCTCGTCACGGTTCTCGGGATGGATCTTGCCAAGGGACAGAAGGTAGTCCCAGGCTATGCCGTAGCGGCCCGGATAGTGGCCGAGGTACTTGGAAAGGAGACCTTCGTCGAAGGAATCGTGACCTGCGGGAACGGGGGTATGGGTTGTAAAGAGGCCGCTGGCCCTTATGAGCTCAAGGGACTCGTTGAAATCCAGGTGCTGCTCCTGCATGCACTCGCGAAGCCTCTCAAG
>JAGCCD010000196.1 GCA_017651785.1 Bacteroidales bacterium | reverse complement strand
TATGCAGTCTTCTACGGGACCTCCTATCCGGATGTCCCGCACTTCAGGAAGGCTCTGCGCCGGCCGGATGAGTATGTCTGCAGGGTTGACGGGGTGGGTGAGCGATGCGGAAATGCGGCCGTGATTGTCGAACAGTTCTATTGTTACCTCTGCTTCCGACGACGGCATCGGCAGCAGGAAGACATTCTCGAAACTGCGGCGCATTTTGGTGGCCTCTTCCGTATTCTGCCACTCCTGGAACAGGGTGCTGAAGGAATTGCGGTAAAGTACCGTACCCTCGGGTGAGCGCATAGTGATTTGCCCGTTGCCTGCTAGTAACAGGCTGTCCCTGTGCGATTTGCGGCCAGCCCAGCCGTCTATTGAGCGGATCTCGTCTACGGCTATCACGGCCTCGGTGGCCGTGCCGCTGAAACTGTAATCTATGCGGAGTGTGCGCTCCTGGGCCTGCAGGACTATGCAGGCGGCGGCCGAAAGCGCGGACAGTACGATTCTTTTCATAAGGCAAATGTAATTATAATATTTGTCTTTTAGGGGAATAATGGCTAAATTTGCACGATTTACAGATTAGTTCTAAAATGAAGAAAAACTTACTTGCAGCGTTGGTAGTTACTGCCGGTCTGGCAGCCGGCTGCGCCGCGCCTCAGAACATCGTCTACTTTCAGGACACTACGGACAGGGAGATTTCCACTGACGTCCAGCCTTCCCAGATCCGCTTCCGCCCCGAGGACGAGATAAGCATCATTGTTAACTGCCCCAGCGCAGAGCTCATGGCCCAGTTCAACCTGCCGTACATCACCAGGCGTATCGGACAGAGCGGCGCATCCAGCCTCACGGCTTCCGGCAACAATACCGGAGTATGCGGCTACACCGTCAATGCAAACGGAGACATAGACTTCCCGGTCATCGGCAGAATCCATATCGCAGGCCTTACCCGCGACGAGGTCGCCGCCCTCATCAAGAAGGAGCTCCAGTCCAGAGACCTTGTAAAGGACCCTGTAGTGACCGTTGAGTTCATGAACCTCACCATCTCCGTAATGGGAGAAGTCGCAAGGCCCGGCCGCTACTCCATCGCCAGAGACCACGTCACCATCCTCGACGCCCTTGCTCAGGCGGGAGACCTCACCATCACCGGCCGCAGGGACAACATCCGCGTCATCCGCGAAGAGGGCGGGGTTCAGAAGACCTATCTGCTCGACCTCCGCTCCGCAGAGGGCCTCACCAAGTCACCGGCATATTACCTTAACCAAAACGACGTAATATACGTAGAACCCAACGAGATGCGCACCCGCCAGTCAACCGTGAACGGCAACACCGTTATGAGCGCATCCTTCTGGATTTCAATAGCTTCTCTCGCAGCAACACTCACGTCCACCGTTACCGTGGTGGCCCTCCGTCTCCAAAACATGTAGCATCATCATGGCAGAAAACACCAACAAAGAAGAATCCTTCAACCTGCGGGAGTTTTTCGGCAGGTGCCTTGACAAGTGGTACTGGTTCGTAATCTCCGTAGTGGTTTGCCTTGCAGCCGCCACCTGGTACATAGTTAAAACCCCAAAGATCTATACCCGTTCCGCCACGGTGCTCATCAAGGAGTCCGGCGCCCGCCGCACCAGCGAGCTGGAGAGCGTACTCTCCGCCGGCGGCATGACCCAGCAGAGCTCCAGACTGGCCAACGAGATCATCGCCATCCAGTCTCCGGACCTTATGCGCGAGGTTGTGCAGCGTATGGGTCTTGACTTCGAGTACGAAGTGGCAGGCCGCGCCCGCAAGCACGTCATATACGGCGCCTCCCTTCCCATAAAGGCCCGTTTCATAGACAGGGTGGGCACCTCACGTTTTGAGGTCAATCCGCTTACGGACAGCACCTACAGGCTCACCATGCACGTGCCCGATACCCGCAAGGACGAGGCAGATTACACCGGCACCTACGGAGACACTATCTCCACCATCCAGGGCCCTCTTGTTATAGAAAGGGCTCGGAATGTAACGGCGCCCTTCAGCCAGACCATCTACGTAACCCATCGCAGCCTTCAGGCAGCAACCAGTTCATACAACAGGCGCTTCTCGGCATCTGCCCTGAACGCCAAGAACTTCTCCGATGTCCTTGAACTCTCCATAACTGACCAGAGCCCCCGCAGGGCCGAGGATGTCCTGGGAATGGTCCTGAACGTCTACAACGAGAACTGGGTGGACGACCGCAACCAGATCGCCGTCAGCACCTCTCTGTTCATCAACGACCGTCTGGCCGCCATAGAGAAAGACCTGGGCAACGTCGATACCGACATCTCGAACTACAAGTCCAAAAACGTCCTGCCCGACGTTTCGGCGGTATCGTCCATGTACCTCAACCAGTCGCAGGAGGCCTCCCGCAAGCAGCAGGAGCTTGACAACCAGCTCTATACGGCAAGATACATCCGCAACAACATGAGCGCTTCGCAGGACGCGTCCCGCATGCTTCCTTCGCCCGCCAGCCTCAACAGCGCCGGCCTTGCCTCCCAGATCACGAAGTACAACGACATGGTGCTCCAGCGCAACAACCTGGTGGCCAACTCCTCTGAGCGCAACCCCCTTGTGGTAGAGATGGACGCAAACCTCCGCGCCATGCACACCACCATCCTCGCCTCCCTGGACGATCTTATCAACACCCTCCAGGCGCAGATGGCAAGCCTGCAGCAGGCAGAGCAGAGGGCGACCTCCCGCCTGGCAGACAACCCCCGCCAGTCCAAGTACCTCCTGGACCTGGACCGCCAGCAGAAAGTCAAGGAATCCCTCTATATCTTCCTTCTCCAGAAGCGCGAAGAGAACGAGCTCTCCCAGGCCTTCACGGCATACAACACCCGCGTAATCACCAATCCCACGGGTTCTTCAATGCCTACTGCCCCCAATACAAAGCAGATCATTCTCATAGCCCTGCTCCTGGGCCTGCTCATTCCTCTGGGCATCCAGTATCTTATGATGGTGCTTGACACCAAGGTTCGCAGCAAGAAAGACATCGAGTTCCTTTCCGCTCCCTTCATTGGCGAGGTCCCCCAGACCGGCAAGAAGAAGGTGCTGGGCAAGAAGCAGGAAGAGCACAGCCAGTTCATCGTCAAGCACAATACGCGCGACGCTGCCAACGAGGCCTTCCGCGTGTGCCGCACAAACCTCGAGTTCGTGTCCCGCGGCTCCAAGTCTCCCGTTGTCATCGTAACGTCTTTCAACCCCGGTTCCGGTAAGACATACGTTTCCGCCAACATGTCGGCAGCCCTTTCAATCAAGGGCTCCAAGGTGCTCATCATAGACGGAGACCTTCGTCACGCATCCCTGTCGCAGATGGTGGGCTCTCCCAAGAAGGGCTTCTCCAATTACCTGGGAGGAGAAGACATCGACCTTAAGTCCCTGCTTGTAAAGCCTGAGGGATACGACAACCTGTTCGTCCTTCCCGTGGGAACCATCCCTCCCAACCCCAGTGAGCTCGTGGGCAGCCGCAAGTTCGCCCAGGCTCTCGAGGCTCTCAAGGGAGAATACGACTACATCTTCGTTGACTGCCCGCCTTACAACGTGGTGGCCGATACCCAGATAATATCCGAACTTGCAGACAGGTCCATCTTCGTGGTGCGCGCCGGCCTTCTTGACAAGACGATGCTCCAGGAGATTGAGAACCTGTATAAGCAGGGCACGCTCAAGAATCTCTCCATCCTTCTCAACGGCACAGAGATTACTTCAGGCCACGGATACGGATATCGCTACGGCTATGGTTACGGCTACCACAGCTACGACTATTATTCGCAAAAAGACAAGGCGTAGTGAGCATCATAGACAAGCGTTTCAGTAAGTTCGCGTCCAAATTCCTGAGCGTCCATCTGGTCCTGTTGATGGACGTCCTGCTGTCGTTCCTGGCGTCGGCCCTTGTGGCTTTCGTGGCGTACCTGGCTCTCAAGCCCAGCGTGTCGGCAAATACCGGCTTCATTATCACGTGGGCGGTGAGCTCCATACTGGCGTCGCTGCTGATGTTCCTTGCCACAAAGACATACGTCATAATAATCCGCCATACCACCTTCAGGGATCTGCTGCGCTTCGTGGCGGCTCTCGTGGGCAAGGTGGTGCTGATGGGAATAGCCATCCTGGCATTCACGGTGCGCAACACCATCTCAAACCTTCTGTGGCTGGTGCTGCTTGCAGATTTCCTTATCTCGCTGCTGTTCCTGCTGGGCGTCCGTCTCATCATGATAGCGGCTTATGAGCTCTACAAATCCCGTATCCGCGAAATCCAGAAGTGCACCCGTGTGCTGGTTTATGGAACGTCGGAGAAAACGCTCTCTTCCATAACGCGTTTCCGCAACTCGCCCCATTATGCCCTGGTTGGCGTCATAAGTCCGGACAAGTCCCTCAACGGCGTCAAGTATGCAGACAAGAAGGTTTACACTTTCTCCACCCAGGAAGATGTAGACCGCATAGCCCTCAGGCTTTCCTGTTCTGCCGTACTTTTCACCCGCATAGACGACGTGCGCCAGGAAAACGACCGCCTACTGCATTATTGCTCCGAGCTCGGTCTCAAGGTGCTTATGCTTCCTGAGGTAGGCGAACTGGGCGCCGCAAACGCCACGGCCATACGTGAGGTAAAGATCGAAGACCTGCTGGGCAGCGAAGAGATACAGATATCTATGGACGAGATTAAGGCAAAGTTCACAGGCCGCACGGTAATGGTTACCGGTGCCGCCGGCTCCATCGGTTCAGAACTCTGCCGCCAGCTCGCCTCCCTCAAGGTGGAGCG
>JAGCCD010000195.1 GCA_017651785.1 Bacteroidales bacterium | reverse complement strand
CGAAGGAACCGGCCTCTGTGGACACGGATACCGTGCACCTTCTGGGGTCGAAATCCGGATTGGGGGATATGATCAGGGGAATGGAACATTCACCTCCCTCTCCCGAGGTCTGGGGAAGCGTGCACCAGTCTCCCGTATTGCTTGCACTCCAGGGCCTGTTGGTGGAAAAAACAATCTCTCCCTGGCCTCCATTGAAGGCGAACTCAATGGCGCTGGGGGTGTTGAGGCTTATGTAAGGGGCTTTTTTACACGAAGTTAGCGTTACCGAAACGATAAGCGTGCATACTATCCCCGTTATTGAAAACAGTTTCATATTGCAAAGTTACAAAAGTTATAAAAATATAAGTATCTTTGTCTCCACTTTGATTGAAACCAACCAAACCAATCAACTCTAATATCAACGTATGAAAAGAATTGCATCACTCATCCTCGCAGTGGGAGTGAGCCTGGTTGCAATGGCGCAGAACGCCTCCTTCAGGGGTGTCGTTCAGGACAGCGCCGGAGAGCCCATCGTGGGCGCTTTCGTAGTTGAGCAAGGTACATCGAACGGAACCATGACCGGCGTAGACGGAGAATTCTCTCTTGTGGTACGCCGCGGCTCCGCCGTAGAGGTATCCTGCCTTGGCTATGCAACGCAGGTAATCACTGTCACTGCAGACCAGGAGTCTGCCGTCATCGTCCTCCCCGACGACACCCAGATGCTGGAAGAAACCGTGGTCATAGGCTACGGCGTCCAGAAGAAGAGCGTCGTGACGGCATCAATCGCAAAGGTGGATTCGGAGGCCCTCGGGCTCACCGCTCCCACCCGCGTAGACAACGCCCTCAAGGGCCTTACCGCCGGCGTTACCGTAACGGCATCGTCCGGCCAGCCGGGCGCATCGTCCCGAATCCGTGTGCGCGGTGTGGGTTCCATCAACTCGTCAGATCCTATCTACATCGTTGACGGAATGCCCATCAGCGGCGGTATCGACTACCTCAACCCTTCCGACATCGAGAGTATCGAAGTCCTCAAGGACGCCGCCTCCGGTGCCGTGTACGGAACACGTGCGGCAAACGGCGTGGTACTCGTCACCACAAAGAAGGGCACCAAGGGCAAGGCAAGCATAGACTACAACTTCTCCTACGGCCTTTCCAGCCCCTGGAAGGAGCGTGAGGTGCTGAACGCCAGCGAGTACGCCCTCCTCATCAACGAGGGTTACATCAACAGCGGTTCGGCTCCCCGCTACAACGATCCTTTCCAGTACGGCGTGGGTACCGACTGGCAGAAAGAGGTCTTCAACTACAATGCTCCCCAGCAGACCCACGAGGTCTCCGTGAGCGGCGCTTCAGACGTAGTTAACTACTACCTGTCACTCGGTTACACAGACCAGGAAGGTATCGTTGGCGGCAACTTCAACCGTTCCAACTACAAGCGTCTCACCCTCCGCTCCAACACCAGCTTCACCCTTTGGGACAGCAGCCTTGAGCGCAGCTTCCTCAACAAGATGGTGCTTACCAACCAGCTGTCCTACGCCCGCATAAGTTCAAAGGGCATCGCAGAGAATTCCCAGTGGGGTTCACCCCTGGGCTCGGCCCTGGCAATGTCTCCCATCCTGGGCATCTTCGCAACAGATGCGGACATAGCGAACTATTCCACCGTTTATGCCGGCGAGAAGCTCCTCACTGATGCGGAAGGCCGCGTATATATGATTCCCGGCGGTTCCTACAACGAAATGGTAAACCCCATCGCCAGTCTCTCGCTCCCTGCAAACGACAACTGGAGCCACAAGGTGGTCGGCGCCTTCGGCGGTGAACTGCAGATCTGGGACACCATCAAGCTGCACAGCACCTTCAGCATGGACATGAGCTTCTGGGGCAATAGCGGATACACTCCTCTGTTCTACCTCTCCGGAAACAACCGCGCAAGCTCCACCAACGTGAACGCCCAGTACGAGAAGGGCCTCGTGTGGCAGGTAGAAAACTACATCACCTGGAATAAGGAATTCGGCAAGCACGCAGTCTCCGCGATGGTGGGCCAGAGCGCAATGGAAAACACTTCCGACGGCCTGTACGGCATGCGCCGCGACTTAGCCGAGGAGTGGTACGGCAAGCCTTACATCAACAACGCACCCAACAATACCGACGAGCCCGACAAGCAGAGCGCCAGCGGCTGGGTCAATTCTCCCTACAGGCTTGCATCCTACTTCGCCCGTGCAGACTGGAACTACGACGAGCGCTACATGGCCCAGGTCACGTTCCGCCGCGACGGTTCCTCACGCTTCGGCGCCAACAACAAGTGGGGTAACTTCCCGTCCTTCTCTTTGGGCTGGAACCTCCACAAGGAGCCTTACATGACGCTTCCCGCATGGTTCTCCACCGCAAAGGTGCGCTTCTCCTGGGGCGTGAACGGATCCGACGCCTTCGAGGCCTTCCGCTACACCACCCTCACATCTAAAGACAACAACTACATCTTCGGACCCGACGAGACCACCGTGCAGGGCGTGAAGTCCAGCGGCCTCGCCAACCCCGACCTGCACTGGGAGCGCTCCATCCAGACCAACCTCGGTTTCGACCTCGGTTTCTTCAACAACGCCCTCACCCTGGGCATAGACCTCTACAACAAGACCACCGACGGCATGCTGCTCCAGATGCCCACCCCCGCATATGTGGGTGAGTCAAGCCCCTGGGGCAACGGCGGTAAGATGGTTAACCGCGGCGTAGAGCTCGAGGCCAGCTACAAGTGGGGTACAGGCGACTGGAACTTCCGCATCGGCGGCAATGCCACATACCTGTACAACCGCCTCGTCTCCATGGGTAACGAGTCCGGTTTCCAGAACTACGATTCCTTCCAGGGCGCCGGCGCCATGACAAGGGGAGAGAACGGCTACCCGTTCCCTTACTTCTACGGTTTCAAGACCGACGGCATCTTCCAGAATCAGGCAGAAATTGACGCTTACGTGAACGACAAGGGCGAGAAACTCATGCCCGACGCGGTTCCCGGCGACGTGAAGTTCGTAGATGCCAACAAAGACGGCATCTTCAACGACGACGACCGTACCTACATAGGCAACGGCATGCCCGACTGGACCTTCGGCCTCAACTTCTCCGCAGGCTGGAAGAACATCGACTTCTTCATGCTCTGGCAGAGCACCGTGGGCAACGATGTACTGGACGTAACCCGTCGCAACGACGTTTCCGAGTCCAACATGCCCACCTACATGCTGGGCCGCTGGACCGGTGAAGGCACCTCCAACAAATATCCCCGCATAGTTCGCGGAGACAACGTGAACTGGCGTATGTCAGACCTGTATGTACAGGACGGCAGCTACCTGCGCCTCAAGAACATCCAGCTGGGATACACCCTCCCTCAGAAGTGGACCAAGACCGTTCTCGTAAAGTCGCTGCGCTTCTACGTGGCAGCAGAGAACCTGCTTACGTTCACCAATTACCGCGGCTACGACCCCGAAATCTCCTCCGGCGGAACCTCCCTCGGCGTAGACTACGGCGTATATCCCCAGCCCCGTACGATCCTTTGCGGACTTAACCTTAAATTCTAGGCGATCATGAGAAAGAATATCATTCTGGCGGCCGTCGCCGCCGTGGCGCTTTCCTCTGCCTGCACAAGCGAATTCCTTACGGTGGAGCACACCAGTGCCGTCCCCCTGGAAGAATATTTCACCACCGAGCCTCACCTTCAGGAGGCCCTGGTAGCTGCATACGACCCTCTTGAGTGGTTCGACTGGACCAACCAGTACAGCCCCATCAACATCATGTCCGATGTTATGGCAGACCAGATCTGGCCGGGCGGCGAAAGCAAGACCGACAATGCCCAGTGGCATCTTATGATGAACTACGAGGCCCTTCCTACCCAATGCATGAGCAGCATCCTCTCCGACTGCTACAGCGGAGTGAAGCGCTGCAACGACGTCATCACCTATATGGGCTGGACCCCCGGCCTTTCGGACGAAGTTGCAAAGAGCGTCGAGGCCCAGGCCCGCGTGCTGCGCGCTTTCTACTACAATATCCTCTGGAAGTTCTGGGGTAACATCCCTTACTTCGAGACCAACCTCACCGGAGACTTCACCTGCGAGCAGTACACGGCAGACGAGGTGTACGGCAAGTTCATGACCGACCTTGAGGGCGCCATAGCCATCGGAGCGCTTCCCATGAAGAGGGAAGGCGAAGAGATTGGCCGCGTATCCCTTGCAATGGCCTATATGCTCTATACGGAAGCCGTTCTGTATCAGAACGATGAGAGCCGCTTCGGAAAGGCCCTGGACTATATGAAGGAGATTATCAGCTCCGGCAAGTACGCCCTCCTGTCCGACTACGGCCAGATCTTCAAGGAGAGCGGTGAATGGGGCAGCGAGTCCATCTTCGAGATAGACTACAAGTCCGTGGGCGGCCAGCGCTACTACAGCTGGGTGCGCGGAGCGGGCGGCACTATCCTCCCCCGCCTCATTTCTCCTTACGGCTGGAGCGGCGACTCCGAGCACGACGCAGGCTGGGGCTTCGCTCCCGTGCGCACGGAGACTTACAATATGTACGATGCGGCAGACGCCCGTCGCGCAGCCACCTGCTGGGTAATTCCCGAGGACGCGAAGGACAAGTACACCCACCGTTATCAGGACACCGGCATCTTCCTCGAGAAGTACGTAGCCTACAAGGCCAACGGAGACACCGACGGAGATTCCGATATGCGTTTCAACAACAACCTGCGCTGGTACCGCTATGCAGAGACCCTGCTCAACGCCGCGGAGCTCGTAGCCCGCGGAGCAGGCAGCGGAGACGGTGCCGCTTGGCTCAACGAGGTGCACTCCCGTTCGCTCCCCGGACAGACGGTAACCCTGTCACTGGACAATGTGAAGCAGGAGCGCCGTCTTGAGTTCGTTGGCGAAGGCAAGCGCTACTGGGATCTCGTGCGCTGGGGCGACGCTCCCACCGTGCTGGTTCCCGACTCATACGGCTACAGGACAAACTCCTGGACCGAATCCAAGAAGTATCTTCCTTTCTCACAGGGTCTTATGGACTCCGTAGCAGGTAAGACGCATGAGCTCACCCAGAACAACTATTAAAGAAGTTCCGACCATGAAAAGATTAGCATATATCCTTATGGCCGCAGCCGTAGTGTTTGCAGCCTGCACCAAGGAGGAATTCGAACACCCCACCGAGGCCGGCCTCAAGAATGCCGCTTCCTACAATCCCACGGTGACGGTAGACCAGGAACTCAACCAGGTCACCTTCTCCCTGGGAGAAACGGGCGTGGTTCCCGTCTGGGTGCTTCAGGACAACGACGGCAACTGGACCAGCTACAACGCAAGGGACAATTTCCGCAAGATATTCGTAGCTTCCGGCAACTATGCCGTGCGCATGTATGTAATGAACGCCTCCGGACTTTCCCCCGACTACGTTGAGAAGACGTTCCATATAGACAACACCCTGATAGATTTCTCCAAGTACATCAAGTACATCTCCGGCGGTGAGTCCCGCGTGTGGCGCATCAACAACGCCGAGCCCGCGCATATGGCTTGCGGCGAGTCCGTCGACAATCCCACCGGCTGGTGGTCTGCAGGAGCGGACGAGAAAGCCGCATTCGGCGTATACGACAACCGCCTCACCTTCACCTCGGACGGAGCCTATACCTTCGATCCCGGTGCAGCGGGAACCGTCTACGTGAACGTGGGCGTAACCAAGGCCCCGTACGCAGAGAGCGGCCACGACTCCGACTACACAGTCCCCCAGGACAAGGTTTCCTCTACCTACGAGTTCGCAGTAGACGGCAACGACCTCAAGCTGGCGCTGCCCGCAGGAACCCCGTTCCCCTACATTCCCAACGACGACTATCTGTCCGACAGCCGCTTCTTCCTCCAGAGCCTCACCAACAAGGAGATGGTCCTGGTATGGTACACCGCTACCGGAAACGGCGGAGGCCCCATAGCCTGGCAGTACATCCTCACCTCTTCAGAGGCCAGCGTGAAGGAAGATCCCCTCTACGGCTCCGGTTCCAGGATCTGGAAGATGGCAAGCGACCAGCCCGGCCACATGGCCTGCGGTCCCGACGCCGGCAACCCTGCCGGATGGTGGTCCGCAGCTCCGGGTGAGAAGGCCGACTTCGGCGTATACGACAACCGCCTCACCTTCGCCGCCGACGGCACCTACACCTTCGATCCGGGCGAGGACGGCCTCATCTATGTGAACTGGGGCTGCGCAACAGTAGACGGTCAGACCCATTCCGAGCCCGACTTCACCCTCGCCTGGCAGAAACAGGAGGGCAAGTACAGCTACGACGGAGAAACCATCACCCTGCCTGCAAACTTTACCGTTGGATACATCCCCAACGACGACAGCTACGCCAACCCCGTATTCCAGATCACCGAGCTCACAGACAGCAAGATGGTGCTGGTAAGCGTGACCGACGGCATTGCCTGGCAGTTCATCTTCGTGCCTGAGGGCGGCTCCGGCGGTCCCGACGGTCCCGATGTGCCTTCCGGATACACCTACGGTCCCGACCTTCTCGCCGGACTCTTCCTCCAGGAGACCTGGTTCAGCCCTGCAGGCTGGGCCGGCGGACTGGATCCGCAGGCCTCGTTCGAGGGCGGCAAGCTTACCCTTACCGTTCCCGAGGGAATAGGCGGCAGCGAGTGGATGGGCCAGGTGAAACTGGTAGCGCCCATTCCCGCAGACCCCGAAAAAGAGTATGCCTTCTTTGCCACCATCGAGTCTTCCGACGACTGCACCGCAACCGTCAAGGTGGCCGACGCCAACGCAGACGCAGATCACGCATTCTTCTACGACAACGCCGTGCAGCTTTCCGGCAGCACTCCGCTCTCCTATAAGAATGAGCCCATAAAGCCCGACCAGGCATACGAGTCCGTAATGGTCATATTCGACTTCGGCCGCACTCCCGCCGGCGCCGAGATCACCGTTACCGACATCAAGCTCTGCGAGATCACCGGCAAGTCCGGCGGTCAGGAAGGCGGCGGCCTCATAGAGGGAGAAAACCTCTGGGCCAATGCCGAGTGCACCATGGCATACTGGTACAGCGGTCCCGGCTGGGACGGAGCCCTTGCGCCCGCAGAGGCAGAGATCCTGCCCGGCAACGGCCTTCGCGTCGTTATGCCCGAGGGAATAGGCGGCAGCGAGTGGATGGGCCAGAACTCCTTCCACCTTGCCGGCGTTCCCGCCTCCAAGGACGAGGAGTACGACTTCTGGCTCACCCTGGAGGCCGATGAGGACATGACAGTTACCGTGAAGCTCGCCTGGGAAGGTCACGACACCACCAACGAGTTCTTCTACGACAACAACGTCAAGCTTTCCGCCAGCGAGCCCCTGAAGTATGTCAAGGCGTCCATCTCTCCCGACATGGGCAAGGAGGAGCGCAACGACTACGACGGCATAGTGCTGTTCGTAGACAGCGGCCGCAGCCCCGCCGGCAGTGAGCTCAAGATCTCCGACATCCACTTCCAGAAGCACATCGGCGGCACTCCCGACACTCCCGATACACCTACGGAAGACTATACCACCAACGACCCCTCCATCCCGGGCAGCTACTATGACGTCGAGGGCGCACGCAACCTCTGGCGCAAGGCTCAGATTACCAACGACTACTGGTACAGCGGTCCCGCATGGGACGGCCTGCTGGAGCCCGTAGTGTTCAAGGCTGACGACTGGGGCGGCCTCAAGGTCATCATCCCCGAGGGAATAGGCGGCAACGAGTGGATGGGCCAGACCAAATGGCACACCGACATCCCCGCTTCCGCGGACGCCACATACGACTTCTGCGTAACCGTGAAGTCCGACGAGGACATCAACGGCCTCACCTTCAAGCTTGCCTGGGAAGGCAACGACAACGACCACTCGTTGTTCTATGTGAACGACGCAAAGGTCAAGGCCGGCGTTCCCTACACCTTCAAGATGAAGGACCTCAAGCCCGACGTGGATTACGACAAGATAGTCCTCTTTGTGGACCTGGGCCGCTGCAAAGTGGGTACGGCCGTGTCGTTCACCAACTTCTGCCTGCAGAAGAGCTCCTCGTCCGCCTCTTACGGCGAGAACCTGTTCAGCGGACAGGGCACCCTTGAGACCTGGTTCAGCCCCGAGGGCTGGGCCGGCGGACTCGATCCCGCAGCCACCTATGCAGACGGCAAGGTGAAGCTCACCGTGCCCGACGGCATTGGCGGCAGCGAGTGGATGGGCCAGGTGAAGATCCATACCGGCATCCCCATCGACAAGAGCAAGACCTACGACTACAAGGCCACTGTAAAGGCCGATGACGGCGGCACCATTACCGCAAAGCTCACGGCAGACAGCGACCCCAGCGGCAACGAGTTCTTCTACGACGGTGGCATCGGAATTGAAGCGGATACGCCTTGCGTAATCGCAAAGACCGACCTTACGATGGATATCGACGATCAGACCTTTATGATCATCTTCGACTTCGGCCGCCTTCCCGCAGGTACCGTTGTTGAGATAAGCGATATCGTACTCCGTGAAATCCAGTAACAGATGAGAAAATTCTTTCTGCTGATGTTCCCTCTGGCTGTCGCATGTTCGTGCGGCGGCCAGGAGGGTCCGGCAGAGGAGGTTGACAACGTAACAACCTCTCCTGCAGCACTTTCGTTCGTCGCCGAGCCGCAGACACTGGAGCTTTCCGTGAATGCCGGAGCTGCATTCCAGGCATACTGCGACGCCGAATGGGTGAACGTGGATCCCGGTTACGTAGCCTCTCCTTCCGGCACCGTCAAGGTAACCGTGAGCGAGAACCTGGAGTTCGAGCCCCGCAGCACCGAGATGGTGATAAAGGTGGGCGGCGTGCGTCACAAGGTGGCCATTTCCCAGGCGGCGGCAACATCGCCGTCAATCGTAGCCCCCGAGGGCTACAAGATGGTGTGGAACGACGAGTTCGACACCGCCGGCAAGCCCTCTACCGCAGAGTGGTGGTACGAGACCGGTGGCGGCGGCTGGGGAAACAACGAGAGCCAGATATACGTTGCGCAGGTGCAGAACGGCGAGGAGCTTGCCTCCATCTCCGGGGGTACGCTCAAGATAAAGGCGCAGAAGATTGCCGGCAATATCTATTCGATCCGTATGAACACCAGCAAGTCCTGGACTTACGGATGGTTCGAGGCCGCCATCAAGGTGACCGACGTTCCCGGCAGCTGGCCCGCCTTCTGGATGATGCCCAAGAACTTCAAGACCTGGCCCGGCGACGGCGAGATAGACATAATGGAATATGCCGTCTCCACGCAGGGCCTCAACCGCAGCTCGTCCAGCATCCACTGCAATGCCTTCAATCACATGAAAGGCACGCAAAAGACTCACGTTCAGTCAGTTAAAAACGCCGCCACAGAGTGGCACGTCTATGCCTGCGAGTGGACTGCGGACTGGATGAAGTTCTATATCGACGGCAACCTGCATCTCACCGTAAACAACGACGGACAGGGCTACGACCACTGGCCGTTCTACACGCCCTTCTACCTCAAGCTCAACCTCGCCTGGGGCGGCAATATGGGGGGCAAAACGGATGAAAGCGGACTTCCCGCCGTGTACGAAGTGGACTACGTCCGCGTATTCCAAAAGAAGTAAAGCATGAAACGGAGCGTTCGGATTTGGAGTGTAATTCTCTGCATGCTGCTTGCCGTGGCGTGCAAGGAAGACAATATCATAAAGGTAGTCACACCTGTCGCACGCCTTCGTTCCGTCGCCATCGAGGCGTCAACCTTAGTCCTGCCCCCTGAAGGTGCCGACGAAATGCCTTTCAGGGTGCGGGATCCCGAATTCGAATTCAACTACGATGTCACTTCCCCCGACTGCCAGGTGCGCCTGCGCGCCGCCGACGGTTCGACCCCAACGCTGTTCCGCCTGCTTAACGTAATCAAAGTGGACGACAACGGACTCTACAAGGCCGTTGTGGCCGATAACGGCATAGACCCCGATTACGTGGAAAAGGTATGCGTGATGATTACGCTGCATGGCGAGGGGGGAGTGGAGTCGTATGTTCCCACAGATTTCTTTGAGGTCCGCAGCGAAGCCGCAGGCTACGGAGTCATGATAAAGACCGGCCTGCCCGTGCTTTATCTCGACACCGACGGCGGCAAGAAAATCACCTCAAAGACCACGTTCATTCCCGGCTCGATGCGGATTAAAGGGTACGGCGGTTACGAGAGCCAGGGCAATATGCGCTGCTCCGTCCGAGGCCGGGGCAACACCACCTGGAGCTGGCCCAAGAAGCCGTATCTGGTGAAATTCGACACCAAGCAGTCGCTGCTGGGAATGCCGGAGCACAAGAGATGGGTGCTGCTGGCCAACTTCATGGACCGGACGCTTATGCGCAATCTGGTGTCCATGAAAGTGGCGTCACTCACCTCTCTTGCCTGGACTCCCCGCTGCGTGCCGGTAGAGCTTGTCATCAACAACCAGCACGTGGGAAGCTATCTGCTGATAGAGCAGGTAAGGGTGTCGGAGAATCGCGTAAACATCTCAAAGAAAGACGGTTACCTGATAGAGCTCGACTTCCACTACGACAATGAGGTGCAGTGGAGGGACAAGCACGGCAACATCCCCTTCGGCATCAAGTATCCCGACCCTGATTCCATTACCACCGCCCAGCTCAACTACATCAAGAAGTATATCGCCGGGGCCGCCGACGTCCTGTACGGACTCGATTTCAAGGATCCGGAAAGGGGATATGCGGACTGGATAGACGTAGATTCGTTCGTGGACTACTGGATAGTCTACGAGGTTATGGGAAATCATGAACTGGGCAATCCCGGCAGCGTATTCTTCCATAAAGACGGCAACGGCAAACTGGTTGCCGGCCCGTGCTGGGACTTCGACTGGGGTGTGCTGTCGTACAATACCTCCCCGCATGCCCGCACCGGCTTTGTGAACAAGAACGCCATCTGGTACGGACGCCTGTTCCAGGATCCCGTGTTCGCCGACAAGGTGCGTAAACGTTTCCAGGAACTCAAACCGGCGCTCGAAACAATTCCGGCATACATAGACGAATGCCAGATTCTGCTGCGCAAGTCGGCGGAACTCAACTTCGCCATGTGGAACCCTGCGGACGACAAATCTCAGAACGGCGGAAAAATCATCAACGGCGACGAAAACATGACCTTCGACGACGCCGTAGCGCGCCTGCGTTCCATCTATAAGGAACGGCTGGTGATAATGGACTCAAAATTATGAAAAAATGAAAAAGATCAAGCTGCCCCTTGTGGTTAAAGTGCTGATAGCCATCGTGTTGGGCGTAATTATCGGACAGTTCGCCCCCGGCTGGCTCGTCCGAACTACAAACACGCTGGTAAGTATATTCGACCAGTTGCTGAAGTTCTTCATTCCGCTTATCATAATCGGCCTCGTCACTCCGGCAATCGCAGATTTCGGTCAGCGCGCCGGCAAGATGCTGCTGGTCACTGTGGGGTTGGCTTATCTTTTTACGGTGTGCTCGGGACTGTTCGCTTATCTGTTCAGCACAGGGCTTTTCCCGCACGTGCTCAGCAAGGGGTCGCTTGCGGCACTTGAGAATGCGGGACAGGAGTTCGCGCCATTCTTCACCAT
>JAGCCD010000194.1 GCA_017651785.1 Bacteroidales bacterium | reverse complement strand
TATTGCTTGTACCTCCCAGAGTACAGGTCCCCTTCCACGCACCGCTCCCACTCCTGAGCTGCAGGAGGCCTTTTCGGTCTTCAAAGACACTGTTGCCAAATCCGCTTTCAACCCCAATCCCGAGTTTCGGATGTTCTTCCACAACGTCATGATCGTGAAGGACGGGAAGGTTGTGATAGACGAGACATTCGATCCCGCCTGGCCGGCAGACAGGCCGCAACAAGTATTTTCCGCCAGTAAGACCTTTACGGCACTGGCAGTGGGACTGGCCGTAGACGACGGCCTTATGACCGTTGAAGACAAGGTGACGGACTACTTCCCCGACAAGCTCCCGGAAGTGGTTAGCGATAACCTCAAAGCGCTTACTGTCAAAGACTTGCTTACCATGCAGTGCGGCCACGCAACGGATCCCACGTGGGATACCATGGCAGCCTATGACACCCTGAATATGGAGCTTCCCCTCAAACCCGGGGCAGACCTGGCGGCGGCCTTTTTCAGCCATCCCTTCGTGTTCGCGCCCGGAACGTTTTTCTGCTACAACTCCCTCTGTACCTATATGGCATCCGCAATCGTGCAGAAGGTCACCGGCAAGACCATCCGCGACTATCTTGACGAGCGCGTGTTCAAGTACCTGGGCATCCAGACTCCCGAATGGGATATGGACGAGGCTGGCGTTTGCTGCGGCGGCTGGGGCCTCCATCTTCGCATGGAGGACATGGCCAAGATAGGCCAGTTTATGCTGCAGAAAGGCAGCTGGGGCGGCAAACAGCTCATCAGCGCCGAGTGGATTGACGAGCAGACACGCAAGCACATAGACAACTATCCCAACGGACTTACCCGCGAGCAGCTTGACCAGCCGCCGTTCTATCCCATAGAGCGCAATGACTGGGTTGCCGGCTACGGCTATCAGACCTGGCGCAATACCGTGGGCGGATACCGTGCCGACGGCGCGTGGGGCCAGATGATAATCGTCCTGCCGGAAAAGAACGCAGTAATAGCCGCCCGCGCCAACCTGGTGAACCATCAGGTAGAGGAATGGGCATTCTGGGATTTCATCCTTCCTGCACTATGAGGAAAGCGCTGATTCTATTGGCGAGCGTGGCCATTGCCGCCTGCACCGCCGAGCCTCCGCGGGACCTTCCCCGCGCGCAGGCATCTCCTGAATTCGCGGCTGCGTTCCAGACCTTCCAGGACAGCGTGGCGGCAAGCCTCACTGACCCTACGGCATGGAACGAGTGGATTAATCTGCACAGCATAATGGTCGTAAAAGACGGCAAGGTGATAGCAGAAAAGTGGTTCGGGGAATTCACTCCCGACAAGCCCCACACCATGTATTCCATAAGCAAGACATTCACCGCCGCCGCTGTGGGTATGGCCATCGCGGAAGGCAAACTCAGCCTGGACGATAAGGTAACCGAATACTTCCAGGATGTCCCCCTCCCTGCCGTGTACAACCCCTGCAACGCCACCGTAAAGGACCTCCTGATGATGGCCGGCGGACACGACACCGACCCCACGATTCCAGTGCTCGACATAGACCGGATGGCCATGACAAGCAAACTCAAGGAAGGCGTCAACATTCCGTCCGTCTTTTTCACACATCCTTTCTTGCACGAGCCGGGAACGTATTTCTGGTATAACTCGCTGGGTACTTACATCCTCTCCTATATCGTGCAAAAGGTTACCGGAGAATGCATTCTGGACTACCTGACCCCCCGCCTTTTCGAGCCTCTGGGAATTGACAAACCCGAATGGGAAGCCGACAATATGGGCGTAAACTGCGGTGGATGGGGCCTGTCCCTCAAAACGGAAGATATGGCCAAATTCGGCCAGCTGCTGCTTCAGGAAGGCCGTTGGGGCCGCAGACAGCTGATTCCCGCAGATTGGGTCAGGGAAATGGGCACAAAACACATCGACTGCGCTCCCGCCCAGATCACGATAGAAGATGCAGAAGCCGTTTGCGGCATTCCCGCATCAGAGAACGACTGGCGCCAGGGATATGGCTACCAAACCTGGATAAACAAGGTTGACGGCTTCCGCGCCGACGGCGCCGGCGGGCAGTTCATCCTCGTGCTCCCGGAAAAGAATGCGGTTGTGGCGGTTACCGCCTGGCTCTCCAATACCCAGAAGGAGATGGACTTCATCTGGGACTACATCTACCCGTACCTATAGCTGGTCGGCGTACTCGGGCCACATGGCCTTGATGGCCTTTACAAGCTCTTCCCGGGGCGTAGGATTCAGATTCTGGATATAGAAAGGCATTGAATTGCCGGAGGTACCGTCTGCAAAGCTCTCCTCCACATTCATTGCAGCCTTCTCCCCACGAACCACGTAATGCTCAATGAATGATGCAATTGCGTGGTTCATGTATCCTGTGGGGATACCAGAAGCCTCATGCCCTGAGCCAATCATTGTGTATAACACGTAAGGGCTATGATCCGGCAGCGACGGGATTATGGACGCAGGTCCCCTGAAAAAGGCATCTTTGTCATAAGGCACTATAGGATCTGCAGTTCCGTGGAAGAACATAATAGGCGCGGGGGAGCTCTCCCAGGCCAGCGGCTCGCCTCCCGTGTTGATGGCGCCTGCGCAGGGTATTACGCCTCCGTATCGGAAACCGTCCGGCAGGTGTTCCACAGCCATGCGGTCGCCATTGGCGCGCAGGTATTCCGCCTGAATGCTGTTGCACGCGCCGGCGCTGCCACCTCACAAAACTATCTGATTGGGGTTGCCTCCCCACTCTGCGGCATGTTCTACCACAAACGTGGTTGCATCATAGAGGTCTTCCACCGCAATAAGGCACGCTTTGCGACAGGCTTCCCCAATCTTGAGAAGCAGATCATTGTCCTCAGTGCTGGCAACTACCGCCGCTATATTTACATCAGGCAACTCTCCTCTCTCTATGGCCTTTGCAATGCCGAGCCTGTAGTCTATGGAGACCACCACGTAGCCCATTTCTGCCATAGGGGTCAGGAACGGGAAGACGGGATTGTCCATCGAGAGGCGGTCGCCGCCCTGCCAGCCGCCGCCAAAGGAATAAAGGATGATGGGCCTGGGGACGTCGAATCCGGGCTGACGCCAGACCGTAAGGCGCAGCGTGTCACCGTCTTTCACGGCATACTCGTAGTCGCTCTTCTCTACACGCCCGAAACTGCTACGGTTTACGGCAGGTTTCTGCGAACCCCAGACGCTGCGGGTGGCCTTGATCCTGAGCGGAGCCTTGAACTTGACAAGACGCTCGTTAAGGTCTGCGAGCGTATGAGGCTCATCGGACGAAGTGATGATGTAGGGACGCTCGCCGCCCATCGCATCTATGTAATATCCTGATGCATAAGGAGAACGCACAACGGAAAGGATTTCTCCGTCGTATATGGACTGAAGGGTTGCGGGGTCTCTTCTCCAGAGTTTGAAGTAGTTCCACATTTCCCTGGCGCCGGGCACGAAGTTCCAGTGGCCGAAGTTCTCTACGGCAACAACGCGTACGAGAGGCAGCCCGGCGGAATTGAGGATATCTCCCACCTCCATCGCGTGGTGCTTATTGGTCTCTATGCGCCTGCGGTTCTGCAGCGGCAGGCCAAAGACGGGATACTTTTCATTATCTGTGGGACCGCTGACATTCAGGCCGTTAAGCTCCTGATAGAGCCGCCAGGCGTCTGTAATCATAGTGCCGTTGGGGGCAGAGGGATTGTTGAAGGGAACGGCATCGTCTGCAGTGCCGGTGATGCTGAAGTAAGGCATCTGGACCTTGCCCGATTTCTGCAGGGCCTCGGCCTTAAGGGCGTCGGGATTCATAAAGGGGAAGCCCAGGGTGTGAGCGCCGTTGAACAGGCCGCCCGAATGGGCGCCGACGGCGGCGAACAGGTGGCTCTTGGTTACGCCAAGGGCTGTGGCCGCGAAGCCTCCGGCAGACAGGCCTTCTGCATAGATGCGGGAAGGATCCAGCTGAGGATATTTTGCCAGAATCCTGCGTACGACAGCCTCTATGCCGTGGTCTCCCATATAGTCGAATCCGTCCTTGCCCTGCCATTCCAGCTCGGCCACCATGAAGCCTTCTTCCGCTCCAAGCTCCACAAAGCCGCTGGTTTCTGCCTGTGTGCGGGGGTCGTTGTTGTGGCCGTGGAGAAGGATGACCAGAGGCACGCTGCCGGGCGCGGCATTCTTCATAACAGCCGGAACGTATTCGTACCACAGATACTGCTCAGGCGTTTTGTTGTAAGTGAAAAGGCTTTCTACCACTTTTGTGCGGGTGGTGCCGATGTTATCCCACATAAGATACGGCTCCAGCTCATAGTCTCCGTACTGACCCAGGCTGCCGCCCATGTAGCCAGTATGGTTCAGGTTGCTGCAGCGGTAGTTTTTGCTCAGAAGGCGCTCCCAGGCATCTGCAAAGGCTTCTTTGAGACCGAGATTCTTCTCTGTGTTCACTATTACCTGGAGCAGGGGCTCATCCGGATTTGTGTAGACGTTAAGCGTCTTGCCCTTTTCTGTCTGAACTGCTTTGTCACGGGAAATGTAGGCTTTGGCGGCCTTGGCGGCATCCTTACCCGCCAGATAGGCAGGTACGGTGGAATTGCCCGTAATCTTCCTGGGAGCCTTGCCCTCATAGCAAAAGATATCCGCCACCTCACTTGCAACGGGTGCAATGGCCTCGTTCACGAAGGTGGCGCCGCTGCCGATTCCCACTACCTTGAGATTCGTGAAAACCCTGATTCTGTTGAACATTGCCTCGTAGACGGCGAAATCTTTTACCTTATCGTACGATTTACCGTTGGAGGGGCCTGTTACCGCCACCATCCAGACATAGTCATTGAGCGGGCCGTTGAGGCCGAGTTCATCTACAAGCTTCTCTGCGGCTGCCTGGTCGCAAGGCCCGTCGGGGAAGATCCACCATACGGGAGCCATGAAACTGAAACGGCC
>JAGCCD010000193.1 GCA_017651785.1 Bacteroidales bacterium | reverse complement strand
TGCCCCTGAAGGGATAGAAATTGCCGCAGGCCTCACAGCCGGGGATGTTCATACCGGCAAATGTAACGGCGGAACCGGTTTCGGAATTGTTGTCTGTATCTATTCCGAACGCTATGTAACGCCTCCAGTTGAATACGAAGGGTTCAGTCTTGGCGGCGATAATCTTAGAGCGCTTGATCTTGAAGTAGAAGAAAAGGTTGTCTTCATCGGAAGCGTATTTGAACACCTCGAAAGAACCAGCCTTAACACCATCCACAGCATCCCAGTCGGACATGTCGCCATCCATTACGATTTCCTGGGGATCATCGGGAGTAGGATCGTCTGGCGTGGGCTCGTCGCCGCCTTCTCCAAGCTTGATCGTAGCTTTTGTCACAGGACTGCCATCTTTGTTACCCCACACGGTAACCGTTATGGTATTTGCCGTAATGGCAGGAAGGTTTGCACGGGGGAATGCAACCTCAAGCTCAACTACACCAGCATCGTCTTGATCTTTATCACCGGTGAAAGAGCCTGCGCTTTTAACTCCGCTTAATGACATGCCCTTGGTGCCGCCGGTAGGCTCTTCTATGAACTCGCCAACGGCAGGGCCAAACGGGTAGAGATATGCCCAGCACTCAAAGTTGCCGCGGTCGCCCTCTGCATGATCTCCGGTCTCGGGATTGTTGTCGAGGTCGAAGTCGTAATAATAATAACCGCCGGCACTGGCATTCTCATTCCAAAGCTGCGCCCATCTTCCGCTTTTTGCCCTCTTGACGTAGACATAGATATGGTCATCATCAGCAAAGCCTTTGACTTCCACAATGTTGCCGGTTTTATTGACTGTGCCCTCTATCTCTGCCCAGTCGGACATGTCGCCGTCTATGGTTATGCCTTCTGCGGGATCATCGGGGGTGGGATCGTCGGGGGTAGGGTCGTCCGGAGTGGGATCGTCGGGAATGTTGTCGTCGGGAATGTTCTCATCGAACAGAGTCATAACCTGGTGGACACTGCTGCGAGACACCTCCAACGGCCAATCAAGATTTATCTGAACATTTTTGCCGGACTGCCTTTCCAGGATGAATACTGCGCCGTCAGGGAATTCACAAGGAGGGACCGAAATGTAATAAAGCTGGTCTTTCTTGAAGACACCGCCCTTAGGGGCGTTAAGGTAAATTGCGGGAGTGCCTTCGCTGAAATCATCAATTACAGGCACGCCATCCTCGATCACAACGGAAAGATCGCCGGAAGGAATGACGTTCAGCATTACGGCACGGGTGGTAGGACCGTTGGGCTCATCGGGCTCAATAATTACAGGAGGATCCGTGATCATGCCGTTGATCAGCGTAATTTTGGTAACGTCGCTATAGCCTACGCAGACCTCCAGAAGGCCGCACACGTTAAGGAATGAAAGGTTGCTTCCTTCTCCGATTGCCACTGCAGGGAAGGCATCGGGATCATAGGTTCCGTCAACTGCCGTCTGCTCATCCTTGAAGTTTACGGTGAACACTTCATACTCGTCGCAGGTGTTACCCTTGGTCGCAGGATAGATACCCACAAGAGGGCCTTCGCCATCGGGCAGTTTGCCTTTGAAGGATGCGGAAGCCGCTTTTGCCTTGTTGGTTGAGGTAAAGGTGGCGGGAGTTACGCCAGGATAGCCCACGAGGATCTTGTCCGGAACGCTCCAGAGGATCTCATACGTGGCGTCCTCATCTTCACCCGTCTTTTTGATGGAGCTCCTTGTCATAGCTCCGTCTCGGGTTGCGGTGATTGTAGTTTCTCCGGGAATGGAGGCAACCTGTTCCTTGCTCATTTCACAGCCCACGAGCAAAAGCACCGCAGCTGCGAAAGCGCCGATTAGATTTAGTTTCTTCATAATTACTATGGATTTAAGAGGTTATTCGTTTTAATCAACCTCAAACATAGTAATTTTCTTTCGCCTTCGCAACAAACGAAACCCAAATCCCCTTTCGAAAGGTTTCGCGTAAAGCCTGGTTCCGTGAATTGCTTTCGAAGTTAGTAAGATAGGGGAGTCTGAGGGGTACGCCCCTCAGTAAAACGTAGTTCCGTGAAGGTAATTCACGGAACGGGGTCATATCCCGAGCCGCCCCAGGGGTGGCAGCGCAGGATGCGCTTGAGGGCGAGCCAGCCGCCCTTGAAGGGGCCGTACTTGCGGAATGCCTCCAGTGCGTACTGGGAGCAGGTGGGAGTGAACCGGCAACTTGGAGGGGTGAAAGGAGAGATGCAGAGCCGGTAAAAGTGGATCAGCAGTATGAAAGGCGCAGAAAGCACCCTCTTGATTACGTCTGCGGCTTTCATCTGGCGGCAAGTTTACCAAGAAGCTGGGCGACCTCCTCCCTGATTACATCGAAAGGGGCCACTTCGCGGGCGTTGAATACGAACATAATGTCCGTTCCGCCAGCCTGGCCGGCCGGAAGAAGGTCTTTCTGCGTACGGTATGCCTCGCGCATGCGGCGCTTGAGAAGGTTGCGGCGCACCGCGCGCTTGAACCAGCGCTTGGGCACCGAGACCATTATACGGTTGTATTCCAATCCGTTATCTTGCCGGAAGCAGCATCTCAGATGAGACGTATGCTCCCAGCGCCCTTCCGTGAGCAGGGCGGAGATGGCCGACCTTCCGGACAGCCGCTCGGCCTTGGGAAGGGTGGCTGCCATTACTGGCGGGACAAGAAGATGTCTATTGCCTTGGCTGCCGAGGGAACCTCGGGAGAAGGGCCCTGGACCGCGATCTTGAAACCGGCCTGCTCCAGCTCTGCGGCTATTGTCTTGCCGTAGCAGATGATGGCAAGGTCTCCCTGCTTGAAGTCGGGGAAGCTGGCGTAGAGGCTCTGGAGGTCGTGGTGGTTGTAGAGCACGAGGGCGCCGTACTGGCTGAGGTCAAGGCCGGAAATGTCCTGGGGCACGGATTTAACCATTACGGAAACGGTGTAGTCCAGGCCGGCTTTTGCGAACAGCGCGGAGAGGGAGGAAACGGAAGCCTCGTCGGAGGTGGTTATGAGGAACTTCTCTCCCTTGTGCTTGGGGCCTATGAGGGCCACGACGCTCTGGGGGGTGCCGTTGCCGAAGAATATCTTGCGCTTGCGGTAAACCACGTGTTTCTGCAGATACAGCGCCACAAGCTCGGTAGTGCAGAAATACTTCATTGTCTCAGGGACTTTGAAACGCATTTCCTCACAAAGCTTGAAGTAGGCGTCTATGGCGTGGCGGGAGGAAAAAACTATTGCTGTATAATCTGGAAGGTTTATGCGCTCGGAGCGGAATTCCTTTGCAGAAAGCGGCTCAATCAGGAAGAACGGGCAGAACTCGAGGGTGGCTCCGTATTTCTCTTCTACCTCTTTGAATGCATTGAGGTTGGTGGGAGTTTTCTGTGAAACTAAAATCTTCATCGGGTACACGTCAAAATCAAAATTCCTATGGGCAGGATTTCGAGGGCGCAAAGATACAAAAATGTTGCGAAAAGGCCATACCTCGACCTCAAAATTTGTCCGGTCCGGAGCAAATGCAAAAAATACACCAACCCTGCTGCTACATAGAGAGTTATGCGCACGGTGCCGTCACTTGCCCTGACGGCGCCCAGTGCCACGCAGACCAGCAGCGCAAGCGCCGCGAAGAGAATGAAATAATTATAGAAAGTGTGCCTTACCGTGCACGCGAATTCAGAGGTTTTGCTGCGGAACGGGGATACAAGATAGAACAGCCGCCGCAGAAGAGCCGTTCCTGCGAAAAGGCCTGCGGTAACAGCCAACTGCCATCCGGGACCGGCAACGGCCCGGAACGAAGGGTTGCAGAGGGAATACCGGTCTGCCACGATGCAGAAGAGCAGCCCCATCACAAGGCTTACGGTATTGCGCGTACGGGCCTGGCTCACGCTGTGCTCAAGCTCAAGGTTCCCCTTCCAGAGCGGAACGCATCGCAGAAGCGCGGGAAATACTCTGATGATGTCCTGAATCTCGAGCACAAGGAGTATCAGCACCGCTATGATTGCAATGCGGTTAGACAGCACGTCTCCCCAGCTCAGGCCGGCGGAAACGCCGCTGAGCGGAGTGAGAGACATCTCCAGGGTCGAGGAATAGAACAGTTCCGGCATCAGTTGCCCCTTTTGGCGTTATATCCCATTGATTGCAGCAGGGCCACGACCTTGTCCCGCAGGTCTCCCTGAACGGTGATTTCTCCGTCTTTGGCCGTACCGCCCACGCCGCACTTTGTTTTGAGCGTCTTTGCAAGAGCCGACAGGTCTTCCTGCGTGCCCACAAAGCCCTCTACCAGCGTTACCTGCTTGCCGGCGCGCTGACGGCGGTCTATGCGTACGATAAGCCGCTGCTTTGCGGGAGGAAGGGTTTGCGGCTCCTGCTGCGCCTCTGTTGTGTATTTGAAGTCGGGATTGGTGGAATAAACCACCCCCAGGCGTGATTTCCAATCGTTGTCTGACATTGTCAAGTGCGGTTTACGGTCATTTCACAGGCGGCGCAGTCGAAGCCCAGGGCAAGGCGCCTGCCGTTGTTTACAAGGAACAGGGGGCCCGTGGGCGCCGCGCCCTGGTGGCGGCTGCAAAGCCCCAGCTCGTACTTTATGCAGTATTTTGTGCGCATCAGAGGGTCTTTTGTGACTGTGGACTGCGCAGAAGTGCCTTCAGCCGTCAGTTCGTAAGGGCCAATGCCGTCTGAAGCCACTTCTGCTCCGTCTGCGGTCTCAATTCCAGTCTGTTCTCTTGAAGATGCGCATCCGCTATGCCACAGGGGTATATCCGATGCGACGCAGCGGCGCATGGAGTTTATGGTGCCGGCGCTAAGGAGCGGAAGGGCGCCGGGGGCGGTGAGGCTGCGCACGGCGAACTCGTACTCGCCGCTGCGCTTGCCGAGCTGGCCCTCCAGCATGGCCTGCGCCCGCTCGCGGTTCTGAGCCTTCTCAACATCGGCCGAGAAGCTGCTCACCACGGTACGTCCATCCTCCGTAGTTGCCTTGATATCAATGACAAACGCCCCTTTTACGGTAACGTCCAGATCTACACGTACGTACCGCTGGGGCGGATGCGACTCTATTTCCCGCTCGAAGGCGGCGTCCAGATTGCGGTATACCCGCACACCCGGCCTGAGTCCGTCTACGCTCTTGCAGAAGACCGTGAGTCCGTCTGCCTTGTCGGCCCTGAAGCCGCGAACGGAAGAGCCGGCTACGAAGGCGAATCCGTCTCCGTTGGACAGCAGGGTTCCCGCCTTATGCGGCTTGATTACGACCCGCAGGCCGCCCTCTGCCGGTTTTACGGAAGCCACTTCCCCTATGTACTCCCCCATGGATTTGGGCGCGTCCATTGACGACCAGCTGTCCCGTTTGCCGTCCAGCCACCAGGTAGTGTAGCCCCGGTTGAAGGTTTTGTCCGAATTGGGCGAAAAGCCTCCGGTAACGCGGCCGAACGATGCCCTGCGGTACTCCAGGGGGTGTTTTGCAACCAGTGCGTCCAGCGCTTGGCTATACTCTCGCACCACGTTCTGAACGTATGATGCGTTCTTGAGACGCCCCTCTATCTTGAACGAGCACACGCCGGCGGCAGCAAGGTCTCCCAGCCTGTCAAGCAGCTTGAAGTCGCGAAGGGACAGCAGAGCCTTGTTGCGCACCAGCACCTTTCCGGAGGCGTCCGTGAGGTCGTACAGCGAGCGGCAGGCCTGGATGCATTCTCCACGGTCTGCGCTGCGTCCGTCCAGATACTCGGACAAACGGCACTCGCCGCTGTAACATACGCACAGCGCGCCGTGCACGAAGAACTCTACCTCGCAACTCACGGCGGCGCATATGGCTCGCACCTCGTCCATAGACAGTCCCCTCTCAAGGATTATCCTTTCGCAGCCAAGGGCATCGAAATGCTTTGCCGCCTCTACCGTGCGTATTGAGCACTGGGTAGAAGCGTGCATAGGCACCACAATGTCTTTGAACCCCAGAAGACGCTCCTCCCGGAAGATAAAGGCGTCCACCCCCGCATCCTGCGCGTCAAGCATCATAGAGTGCACGGAGTCCCACTCGTCGTCATTTATTAACGTATTGACGGTAAGATATATACGGACGCCGAAGCGATGCGCGTACCCGCAGAGTTCCCGTATGTCTTCCAGGCTGTTGGAAGCGGCATAGCGGTTGCCCCAGCCGGGACCGGCAATATATACGGCATCGGCACCGCAGTCTATTGCCGCGATGCCGACCGTTTTGTCCCGTGCGGGAGCGAGGAGCTCCAGGGGAACCATTTATACTAAAGGGCGCTCAGGGCCTTCTTGGCGTCGGCTCCGTACTTGGGGTCGGATACGGCCTTGGAGAAGTACTCCTTTGCCTTTGCGTTGTTCTTTGCCTGCTGGTAGAGGGCGCCTACGGTGTAAGCGATCTGGCCGGCGTTCTTTGCATCGGGAGCCGCGTCAAGATACTGCTCGAAGTACTTGATGGCGTCGTTGTTCTTGCCGCTCAGCTGGGAAGCCTGGCCTGCGATCTGGAGGCACTGGGGGTTGGGCGTGTACTCGTTGGATACGAGGGCCTCCTTTACGGCGTCTGCATACTTCTTAGCCTTGAGGGAAGCTACCGCGCTCTTGAGGTACATCTTGCCGAGCTGAGAGGTGGCGTTCTTCTCCTGGCCGTTCTCTGAAGCGAGCTTGTATGCGGCCTCTGCCTCTGCGGTATTGCCGGCATTCTCAAGTGCCATACCCTTGCGGAGGGCTGCAACGCCGTTTGCGGGCTCAAGCTCAAGGACCTTCGAATATGCCTCTGCGGCGGCTGCGAACTCCTTGCCGTTCAGCAGGCCGTTTGCCTTCTGCAGATAAACCTGGGGGATGAGGTCTTTTGCCTTGCCGGCGGTTTCCTCGTCACCGTACTCTTCTGCAACGGCGATGGTTTCCTGGAACTTGGCGACTGCGGCGTCGAAGTTCTTGTTGGTGAGCTCTGCCTTTGCGATGGAGTTCATTATCTTGGGAATGATGCTCTTGCAGGTAGCGACAAGCTCAAGGCCTTCGTCTTCGCAGGCCTCGGCCATCTTGAGGGCCTCTTTGAAGCCGTTGAGGGCAGTTTCATAGTTACCCTCGGTGAGGGAATCGTTGGCGAGTTTTGCAAGTTCAGTGGCATCGGCCATATTCTGGGCCGAGAGGACTGATGCCGCAGCGAAGAGGGCTGCGATGGAAACAAGAATCTTTTTCATATCTAAAACCTTTTGTTTTCGCAATCGAAATGCAAATTTAGCAATTATTCTTACATTTCCCGTGCCAAAGATTTGTTATCTTTGTAATCCATATCATTTCATTATCATGTCAGAAAACAAATTCAGAGTCGAAAGCGACCTGCTCGGCGAACTGGAAGTTCCCGCCGACGCATACTACGGAGTCCAGACCCAGAGGGCTCTCGCCAATTACAGGATCTCCACCACCAAGATGCTCCACTACCCCGAGTACATCATTGCAATGGCCTATGTAAAGATGGCCGCCGCAAGCGCAAACGCAGAACTCGGCGTGCTGGACCGCAAGATCGCGGACGCCATAGTGGCGGCGTGCAAGGAGATCGTGGACGGCAAGTTCCACGACCAGTTCCCCGTAGACATGATGCAGGGCGGCGCCGGCACCTCCGTGAATATGAACGCCAACGAGGTAATCGCAAACCGCGCCCTCGAGCTTATGGGCCACAACAAAGGCGAGTATCAGTACTGCTCCCCCAACGACCACGTAAACTGCGCCCAGTCCACCAACGACGCATATCCCACCGCCTTCCGCTATACTTTCGTGCGTATGAACAGGCACCTGGTGGCCAGCCTCGAGGCGCTTATCAAGGCTTTCCGCGCAAAAGGAGAGGAGTTCAAGGATTATATAAAGATGGGACGCACCCAGCTGCAGGACGCAGTGCCCATGACCTCCGGCCAGGAGTTCAACGCCTTCGCAAACAATCTGGAGGAAGAGATAGCGAATCTCGAGCGCAACGTCGTTCTTCTTAAAGAAATCAATATGGGCGGCACCGCCATCGGCACCGGCCTCAACGCCGTTCCCGGTTTTGCGGAACTCTGCACCCAGCGCCTTTCCGAGTTCACCGGAGACCATTTCATTAAGGCTCCCGACCTGGTAGAGGCAACCCCCGACACCGGCGCCTATGTGAGTTACTCCGCCGCCCTCAAGCGTCTCGCCATCAAACTCTCCAAGATCTGCAACGACCTGCGCCTCCTCGCTTCCGGTCCCCGCTGCGGCCTGCACGAGATAAACCTTCCTCCCATGGCTCCCGGCTCGTCCATTATGCCCGGAAAGGTAAACCCCGTCATTCCAGAGGTCACCAACCAGGTTTGCTTCAAGGTCATAGGCAACGACACCACAGTGGCATTCGCCGCAGAGGCCGGCCAGCTGCAGCTCAACGTTATGGAGCCCGTAATCGCCGAGTCCATACTTGAGAGCGTTACCTGGCTGCGCAACGCCATAGACACCCTGCGCACCCGCTGCATAGAGGGCATCACCGTAAATACCGAGCACTGCTACAAGATGGTCAAGAACTCCATCGGCATAGTCACCGCCCTCAACCCGTACATAGGCTACAAGGCATCCACAAAGGTGGCAAAAGAGGCCCTTGAGACCGGCGGCAGCGTATACGACCTGGTGCTTGAGCACGGCCTTATGACAAAGGAGAAGCTGGACGAGGCCCTCGATCCCAAGGCAATGACCGCCTCCCACGAGTTTATGAAATAGGACCGCTTTTTGCTGCACGCTGCCTCCGATGAAACGGTTTTTAACACTGCTCGCCATATTGCTCCTGGCCCCCGGATTCCTCAGGGGCCAGGGCCTTCCAGAGCTGGAAAAGGCGAAGGAAATCGTTACCGGAGAGCTTCCGGACGGCATATCCTACTATTTAATCAAGAACCTGTCGCGCCCCGGTTTTGCAGACTTTGCGCTGGTGCAGCCGTACAGGGACGCAACCACCACTCCCAGGGAAGACCTTGTGAGCCTCCCCCATTTCAGAGACGGAAAGCCATACGAGTTCCTTGCCCGCTGCGGAGTCGGATACGGTCCCCGCGGCTTCGTGCGGCAGCAGGGGGATGCAACGGTATACCGCTTTGCGGACGTGCCGGTATCGTCCCCGGCTGTGGCTGACTCAACAATGCTGCTGCTGTTCGACCTTGCCCTCAGCTCGCCGCACGTGCAGTCAGTCGTTATAAGCGGAGACATCGATGTTGACGCTATAAGCGAACGGCTCCGCATCCTCTCAATGACCGTTCCCCGCAGGACCCCGGCAACCAGAGACTCCGGCTACGGCTGGACTTCGCAGGAAGAGGCCGTGGTAACTACGGGCACAGGACCCGTGGGGCTCATAAGGGCCACATACAGATCTCCCCGCACAGACGCCGCCCTTATGAACACCATCCAGCCCATAATGAGCCGCCTCCTGGCACGGGAGATGGACATTATCCTTTCCCGCAGGCTGCGAGCGGCATTCAACAAGGCGTCAATCCCTCTGGCAGACTACCACTTCCGCTATACCGGCAGCGACTCAACCCCCGGAGACGAGCTCCTGTCCGTCACGCTTGAAACGGCCCCCGAGTGCCTGGAAGCCGCAACCCGCACGCTTGCTGAAGTGCTCGGCGGTATGGATCGTGACGGCGTAACAACAGAAGAGGTATTCTTCGCACGCACGCACATCACAGAAAACACGCTGCGGGACGACAGCAACTTCCGTCTCTCCAACGCCCAGTATCTGGACAAGTGCATCTCCGCCTGCCTGTACGGGTCCAACCTCGCATCATACGCCTCCCTGAGCAAGCTTTTCACCAACAGAAAGCTCGATATCGAGCGCGAACGCGAGCTGCTGGACCGCTATGTTTCGGCAATGATCTCCCCCTCCCGCAACCTCAGGCTGTACGCAGCGGCGCCCGCCAAGCCCGTGGGAGCCAATGT
>JAGCCD010000192.1 GCA_017651785.1 Bacteroidales bacterium | reverse complement strand
TCTGAATATGTTCAACGACCTAACAGACCCCGACCTTGGCAGCAGGGAACTGCTGCTGCGGCACAACAAGCCTTTCTGGCTTCACTATCAGCCCGCAGAAACGGACGTTTCCATACGCGACGGCTGGTTCTGGCGCGATTCCCTGCAGACAGTCCGCACTGCTGCTGATGTATTCGATATATGGGAACGCTCCACCGGTGGCAACTCAATCCTCCTGATGAATGTTCCTCCTGGCAGAGATGTCCGCATTCAGCCCAGAGACAGCCTTGTTCTCAATAAGGTTGGCACGCAGATCCGGGAGACGTACAGTAATGATCTTTTGCAGGGAGCACGCCGGAAGGTAAGGCGGAATGCTGTTGAGTATCAGCAATTTCTCTCCGTTCGGTTTAACCGCCTGGTGCTTGAGGAAGACCTTCGCTGCGGTGAAAGGGTAGAGGAGTTTGCGCTCGACGTCTGGTGCGACGGTTGGCAGGAAGTAGCCCGCGGCACCAACATCGGCCACCGCCGTATCCTTCGCTTCCCCCAGCAGAACGCCGCCGCAATCCGCATCCGCATCCTCTCGTCACGGGCAAAGCCTCACATAAAGAGGGTATCGGCGTATCTTACCGGTTTTTCTGACTGAAATTGATTATATTTGCGTCTATGGCAGACGAAAAGATAATCTTCTCTATGAATGGGGTGAGCAAGATCCTCCCCCACAACAACAAGGTAATACTCAAGGATATCTATCTGGGCTTCTTCTATGGGGCCAAGATCGGTATCATCGGTCTTAACGGCAGCGGTAAGTCCACTTTGCTCAAGATCATCGCCGGAGTGGAGAAACCTACCCGCGGAGAAGTCGTATGGGCGCCCGGATACAGTGTTGGGTATCTTGAGCAGGAGCCGCAGCTGGATCCGTCCAAAACAGTGCTGGAAGTAGTGCAGGAGGGCGTGCAGGAGGTTATGGACATGCTTGCTGAGTATAACGAGATTGGCATGAAGTTCTGCGAACCCATGTCGGACGAGCAGATGAACGCCCTCATAGAGCGCCAGGGCGAGCTTACAGAGGCCATCGAGCACGCAGACGGATGGGAGATAGACTCAAAGCTTGAGCGTGCAATGGACGCCCTTCAGTGCCCTCCGCCGGATGCAAATGTAGCAACGCTTTCCGGAGGCGAACGCCGCCGCGTGGCGCTTTGCCGCCTGCTTCTGCGTCAGCCCGACGTGCTTCTGCTGGACGAGCCCACCAACCATCTGGACACAGAGAGCATCCAGTGGCTGGAGGCGCATCTGCAGCAGTACAAGGGCACTGTCATCGCCGTTACGCACGACCGTTACTTCCTTGACAATGTAGCCGGCTGGATCCTCGAGCTGGACCGTGGCGAGGGCATCCCCTGGAAGGGCAACTATTCCGGTTGGCTGGAGCAGAAGAGCATCCGTCTGGCGCAGGAAGAGAAGCAGGAAAGCAAGCGCCGCAAGACTCTGGAACGCGAGCTGGAGTGGGTGCGCATGGCTCCCCGTGCCCGTCAGGCCAAACAGAAGGCTCGTCTTGGTGCGTACGAAAAGATGGCATCTGCCGACGCACGCGAAAAAGAGGCCCGCCTGGAGATTTACATACCAAATGGACCGCACCTGGGCAATAAGGTCATAGAATTCAACGACGTAAGCAAAGCATACGGCGACAAGCTGCTGTTCGAGCACCTCAGCTTTGTCCTTCCGCCTGCCGGCATAGTTGGCGTCATAGGACCTAACGGAGCAGGAAAAACAACTCTCTTCCGCTTGATTATGGGCATCGAGAAGCCAGACAGCGGCACCATAGAGATAGGAGATACCGTAAAGCTTGCATACGTCGACCAGCAGCACAAGAGTATAGATCCCGACCTCACCGTCTTTGAGACCATTGCAGGAGGCTCTGAGTGGGTTCGTATGGGCGGGCGCGACATCAACGCCCGCAGCTGGGTAAGCCGCTTCAACTTCTCCGGGGCAGACCAGGAGAAGCTATGCGGAGTCCTGTCCGGAGGCGAGCGCAACCGCCTCCATCTTGCCCTGACCCTTAAGGATGAGGGTAACGTCCTCCTCTTGGACGAGCCTACCAACGACGTGGACGTCAACACTATACGAGCCCTTGAGGAAGGTCTCGACAGCTTCGCCGGATGTGCGGTGGTCGTCTCCCACGACCGCTGGTTCCTTGACCGTATTGCCACCCACATCCTCGCCTTCGAGGGTGACTCCCAGGTCTACTTCTTCGAGGGCAGCTACTCCGAGTACGAGGAGAACAGAAAAATGCGCCTGGGCAACGTAGAGCCCAAGCGATTCAAGTACAAAAAGTTGATGGAGTAAGCTAAATCAGCTTCAGACTAATCCTCCCTCTCTCCAAATCCACGCCCAGCACCTTGACGCGGACGTGCTGGTGGAGTTTTACTACGCTGGAGGGGTTTGTGCCGCGGGGGCCCATGGTGGAGACGTGGACGAGGCCGTTGTCGTGGAGGCCGATGTCTACGAAGGCGCCGAAGGCGGTTATGTTGGTCACGATACCCGGGAGTTCCATGCCGGTCTTGAGGTCTTCTATTGAATGGATGTCGTCTGCGAAGGCGAATTCCGACGCCTGATCGCGAGGGTCCAGTCCCGGCTTGCGGAGCTCCTTAAGTATGTCATTTACAGTGGGAAGGCCCACTTCTCCATCTACGTAATCCTCGGGTTTTATGCGTGTGCACAGGTCTGCGTTGCCAACCAGGCTGGCGGTCTTTACACCGAGCGAGCGGGCCATTGCGTCCACGATGTGGTATGATTCCGGGTGCACGGCAGAGGCGTCAAGCGGGTTTGCAGCGCCGCGGATGCGAAGGAACCCCGCACATTGCTTGAAGGCCTTGGGACCGAGGCGGGGGACACTCAAAAGCTCCTGCCTGCTGCGGAAGGGGCCGTTCTGAGTGCGTACAGACACGATTGCCGCGGCCAGCGATGGGCCGATACCCGCCACGTACTGCAGCAGATAAGGGGATGCGGTGTTGAGGTTTACGCCCACGGCGTTCACGCAGGACTCTACGGTATTATCCAGCTTCTCCTTCAGAAGCGCCTGGTCTACATCGTGCTGATACTGGCCTATGCCCAGGTTCTTAGGGTCGATCTTTACGAGTTCTGCCAGCGGGTCCATAAGCCTGCGGCCTATGCTCACGGCGCCGCGTACCGTGACATCCTCATCCGGAAACTCCTCTCTTGCCACCTCTGAGGCGCTGTAGATGGAGGCGCCGTCTTCGCTTACAGTCCATACTTTGCAGCCGTCGGGCAGCTGCACCTTGCGTATGAATTCCTCTGTTTCACGGGACGCAGTGCCGTTGCCTATGGCGACCGCCTGGATGCCGTACTTGCCGAGCATTGCCTGCAACGCCATAAGCGACTTGACTTTCTCGTTCTGAGGGGGATGCGGGTAGATGATGGTGTGATACAGAAGGCCGCCCTGTTCGTCCAGGCAGGCTATCTTGCAGCCGTTGCGGAAGCCCGGGTCTATTGCCATTGTGCGCTTCTCTCCCACGGGGGCCTGCAGAAGCAGCTGGCGGAGGTTCTCTCCGAACACCTTGATGGATTCTATGTCGGCGCGTTCCTTTGCCTCCCGGATGACTTCCGATGTGATTGACGGTTCAAGCAGGCGCTTGAACGAATCGTCCACCGCCTCCTTTATCTGGTCTGCCAGCGCTCCGCCGGGGTAGCCCTGCTGCTGGCAGAAATCGTAATAGACCTTTTTGCCGCAGCGCTCTGCATCCGTATCAAGGTCTACCGACAGGAAACCCTCGTTCTGCGCCCTCAGGATGGCGAGCAGATTGTGGGAGGGCATACGGTCCAGAGGCATC
>JAGCCD010000191.1 GCA_017651785.1 Bacteroidales bacterium | reverse complement strand
GGAATTCGTATAATTTGAAAAGGGCTTCTACATCCGGCGTGTAGGCAAGGTCAAGGACCATGTCCTGTGCCGTGGCATCGAGGGGGATGTCTGTCTTTATGGTTACAAGCTCGCGGGAGAGGGCTATGTGGTCCTGGGCGGCGCGGAAGAGTTCCTGCTGACGGGGCGTGAGCTCTGAGAGATGCTCGTATATCGAGTCTACGGAGCCGTATTTGCGCAAAAGTTTCGATGCGCCCACGGGGCCGACGCCCTGAACGCCGGGAACGTTGTCTGAAGAGTCGCCGCAGATGGTGAGGATGTCGATTACCTGGCTTGCCCTGTCAATGCCCCATTTCTCGCAGATTTCTGCTTCACTGAGCACTTCGTTGTCGGCTCCTCCCTTGCCGGGGCGGTACTGGAGGATATGCGGGGCGACGAGCTGGCCGTAGTCTTTGTCGGGAGTTACCATATAGACGTCGAAGCCCTCTGCCGCGGAGCGTACGGCCATTGAGCCGATTACGTCGTCCGCCTCATAGCCGGGAATCATAAGTACCGGAATATCAAGGGCTTTGACTATGCTTATGAGCGGCTCCAGGGCGTCTATCACAAGCTGCGGGGTCTCGCTGCGGTTGGCTTTGTACTCGGGGTAAAGCTGATTGCGGAAAGTGCCGCCGGGAGGGTCGAAGCTCACAGCGATGTGAGTGGGCTGCTCCCTGTCTATTATTTCTAGAAGATACTTGGTGAAGCCGAAGAGGATGGAGGTATCCACGCCCTTGGAATTCACCATAGGACGCCCCAGGAAGGCGTAATACATTTTAAAGACCAGCGCGTGGCCGTCGAGCAGAAAAAGTTTCATATAGTTTCACAAAGATGGGAAAAAATATGAAACTTTCAAATGCGATCCGCTCTATTTGAGCACCAGGGTTCTGAATTCGTCTATGTCTTTCTGGGCCACTCCGATAGAAAGGAGATAGCTCTCTACGTGATCCCTGAAATTGCCCGTTCCGAATTTCAGAAGATAGTTGATGGCGTCCAGATAACGGTTCTTGTATGTGCGAACGCGGTTGCAGACGCCGTTTGTCATGCTCCAGTCTTCGGGGGCGAAGTAGGAGAGCTCATAGTCTTTGCATACGTCGGGCTCCGGAACGCCAAGGGCGCCTAGAAGCAGTATGGACATTGTTCCCGTACGGTCGCTGCCTATGGAGCAGTGGAAGAACACAGGCTTGTCTTCACGCATGCATTTTACCACGAATTCAAAGCACTGCTTCACTTTGTCGCCCTCTTTGAGCATGGTGCTGTAGCCGTGTTCGAATCCGGGACCGAAGAGGTCTATGCCGGCACCAAAAGGAGGATTCTTCTTCTCCGACTCACAGTCTGTCCTGAGGCAGAGCTCGGCTTTTATGCCTTGTGCAAGGGCTTCCTTGCGGCCTGCAGCGTCTATGTAATTGTCGCTTGGTTTGCCGCCGCGATAAAGCTTCCTGTAGGACACCGTTTTGCCGTCGTAGGTTTTCCAGCCGCCCAGGTCGCGTCCGTTACGCACTTTCTTGGTGAAGTAGATCTGATGCAGGTGACCTTTTGTGTAGAAGGTATCCCTGGCTACTTCTACTCCGTCTGCCGTTGTTACGTTGTATATGTAACGCTGATTGGGAACCAGATTGGTGACGTCAAGGGAGGTTGCGCCTGCTTTAAGGCTGTAGTCTCGGCTCCACTCGCCCTCGTCAAGGTGCAGGTTAAGCGCTCCCGAGGCGCCTTCCGGCCAGGAAAGGGTTATGGTGGGGGGAATATCGGCCTCTCCGGGGCCGCCGCCGGGATAAGATAATATGCTGCTGTATGAGAAGTCACCCTCCTTATAATGAACTTCTTCCAGGTACTTCTCCATATACGGATTGGTGACCAGAATAGCGTCCTCGGGAACTTGGGGCTCGTCTGTAATATCCGGATTATCAGGAACTTCCGGGTCGGGATTGTTAACCTGGGTGGAATCGATGATCGCTTCCTTGTGAATGGGCTCGGGAACGACAATCTGAATTGGTGCCTGGCATGCCAGGAACAGCAACAGGAATAAACCGGTGTAAATGCGTGACTTCATGGCGATAAAGATACACATTTTCACAAAAAAAGCACCTACGTTTCCGTAAGTGCTTTTATCTGTGGGCGATGGCGGACTCGAACCGTCGACCCCCTGCTTGTAAGGCAGGTGCTCTAAACCAGCTGAGCTAATCTCCCAAAGCGGACTGCAAATGTAAGGATTATTTGCGGAAATGCCAAATCTTTCTTTGCAGTCTGCGTATTTTACTAACCGACTCCGTTGGAAATGCCTACGCGGACAATGCGGGCGTCCGCTTTGAAGGACTCGTCTCCAAGCCAGTCTTCCTTGCGGATAACGTAGAAGTAGTCTTCGTCAAAGCCGGTGTATATGTGAACCTGGCCGTCGGGAAGCTCAACTACGGAAAGGTAGCTGTCTTCTCCCGTCATTTCGTCGTAATACTGCTTGACTTCAATAAGTTCTGCAACCAGGCTGCCGGGGTGGATGCCGTAGATATTGGCATATTTTTCCGAGCATACTTCGATTTGGTTTATTACCTGGTCTTCTGATGCGTGGATGAAGAGGGTGGGCTCGTCGGCGCCGGTGGCGGTTACGGTATAAACGTACTCAAACGGGTTGTTTATCTCTACGGACTTGGTGGAGAATCCGGGTATGGACCAGGGGACTTCGTCTTCTCCCAGGGTGAGATTGCCGAATCCGCTGCCGTAGATGCACCTCTGGACTATACCTTCCTGTCGGACGAAGGAGACTCCGTTCCACTCGTATTCCACACCGGGAGTGCCCACGTCTTCTATGAAGATTTCGTAGCCGCGGTCAAAATAACTGGGACCGAATTTGCCTTCCTTGATGGAGAAGTGGAGGCTGTTGTTTCCATAGACCAGAAGGGGGTCTGGAGTTATGTTGTCTGCGGTATAGGGGGGCTCTGATACGATGGGGGCGGACTTGACCTTGGCGCCGTCGAACCAGTAGCCGCGGTCCGGCTGCTTGGTCTCATTCTCGCTCTGGTAGGCGCCGCTCTCAAGCACTCCGAAAAGAGTGCCCTCCTTAGTGCCCGGATAGACGTGGAAATTGACGTAGGGGTGCTCAGCGGCAGGGTCTTCATTTTCCCAGTCGTAGTCGTCGGGCCTGGCGAAGTAGTCGCTCCAGTACAGGGAGTTGTCTGCAGTCCTGTTGTCTGCCTCTGGACCTGCGCCGTCGCCCAAAACCCCGTCCTTCATTTCCTCGAACTTCTGCCTGTAGGCCTGGCGGGCGGCAGGGTTGCCGATGGCGGCTGGAAGGTCGGCGGAAGGGTGTGCGGCAAAGAACGACCATATGGCGTCCTCCGACACTTCTGGCAGTTCGTTGAAAGGTTTTCCCGATTCCTGGGTGCAAGCGGCCAGCATAAGTGCGGCGACAAGCGTGAACAGTAGTTTTTTCATGGCAGTTACGATGTTAACAACCTCAAATTTACGAAAAACTCCGTATCTTGCAACCCGGCATGAGACGTTTTATCTTATCCCTTGCGGTTTTGGCGGTCGCCGTTTCCTGCGGCCCGGGGCCCATTGAGCTCAGGATGGCTACGTATAATCTTCATCACTGCGAACCCCCTCAGGGAGGCGACAGGAACTATGAAGGCATAGCAGGC
>JAGCCD010000190.1 GCA_017651785.1 Bacteroidales bacterium | reverse complement strand
GGATGCCGATAGTGTTGAGTTGTCTTTCCATATGCGCAAATATACAACTTATTTGCAAAGGCAAATAAGATTCGCTAATTTTGTCCGCTATTTTATGAAGGAGAGATTACTCCAAATACTGACCTTCCTTACGGTCCTCATCCTTTTCGCCCCTCCTGCCTCGGCCCAGACAGACGACGCAAAGGCAGATACCCTTTCCGCCGCCGTGTTCAGAGGCAACCGCAGCGGCAACTACCTCTCCAAGGGCAAAGACATGCGGGTAGAGGTCATATCTACCGAGGGCCTCCAGAAAATGGCCTGCTGCAACGTTGCAGAGAGCTTTGAGAACTCGGCCAGCGTAACCGTCGGCTATTCGGACGCCGTCACCGGTGCCCGCCAGATACGTCTCCTTGGCCTTAGCGGCATATACACCCAGATGCTGGACGAGTCCCGTCCGGTAATGCGCGGACTCGCCTCCCCTTTCGGCCTCACCTATATGCCCGGCCAGTGGCTTGAGAGCATACAGATAGCAAAGGGTGCCGCTTCCGTAACCAGCGGCGTGGAGTCGATGACCGGCCAGATAAACATGGAGCATCGCAAGCCCACGGACGAGAAGCCGTTCTTCCTCAGCATCACCGGGATGAACGACTCCCGCATAAGCGCAGACGCGGCCTCGTCCCTCCAGATAGGCAATCACCTGTCCACCGTCATCCTTGCCCACGCAGACAAGAACTTTGTGCCCATGGACATGAACTCAGACGGTTTTATGGACGATCCCATGGTGCAGCAGTTCAACCTCGCCAACCGCTGGCTGTACTACGACCCCAGATTCCAGATCCGCTTTGGAGTGAACGCCGTGATGGACAACCGCACCGGAGGCCAGCCCGGCTACAGCCGCAGCTCCTATGCCCCCGGCTCGCCCTGGGGCAGCGACATTGCAAACCGCCTGCTGGGCGCATACCTTAAAATAGGCATTCCCCTGCGGGAAGACCAGAGCTCCAGCATTGCCCTGGTGGCAGATTACACAGGCCAGAGCATGGATGCCGGCTTCGGATCCGCCTCGTACTCCGCTGGCCAGCACTCGGGCTTCCTCAACCTTATCTGGCGCAACAAGGTCAACGACAGTCACGATTTCACTGTCGGCGCCTCCGGCACGCTGGACCGTTATAACGAGTCGCTCGCCCGCACAGTGAGCGCAGGCACAAACGCGTATCAGGGCAATACTGACCTTACGGACATTGCCCTCTACGGCGAGTACACTTTCAGCATCCAGGACAAGCTCACCGCCATCGCAGGTACCAGCCTCAATTGGTACGGAAAAGACAACGGCCTGCGGGTCATGCCCCGTGCCACGCTCCGCTATCAGCCCTGGAACTCCTTGGTACTCAGGCTTAACGGAGGACGCGGCATACGCGCCGCAATGCCTCTCACAGACAACATCGGCGTATTCTCAACCGGCAAGCTCTGGCACGGAATGTACAACCGTCACCTGCTGGAAGATGCCTGGACCTGGGGCGGCAACGCCACCGTATACCTGCCCATAGGCGCAGATCCGGACAATGCCTACCTGAGCGTAGACTTCTTCCGCACGCAGTTCAGCGAGCAGCTCATAGTAGACTACGAGCACATTGCAGACGTCATAGACTTCTATGCGTCGGAAGGCACGCCCTCATACACCAACACCGTCCAGGCAGACTTTGCCGTAGAGCCGTTCGAGCGCTTTACCGTCAACCTCACGGCTCGCTATACGGACGCACGCGTCACCCTTGCAGACAAGGGCCTCACCGAGCGCCCCATGACTCCCCGCTTCAAGGGCGTCCTCAACCTGCAGTACAAGACCAACCTCAGCAGGTGGATATTCGACTTCACAGCGGCCCTCAACGGAAGCGCCCGCGCATACTCCTTTATGGATATGGACGGCGGCCGCACGCCAGTGTATCCAATGCTGTTTGCGCAGGTTACGCGCCGCTTCAAGGGCATAGACGTCTACATTGGCGGAGAAAACCTTACGGGATTCCGCCAAAAAACAGTAATTTTGGGAGTCCCCGAGAGCCCGTCCTTCGACGCCAGCGCCATCTGGGGTCCCCTCATGGGCCTGAGGGTTAACGTGGGCCTGAGGCTTACAATTTGGAAAACATATTGAGTATCAATACAATGAAAAGAGCATTAATAACACTCGCCCTGGTTCTGGGAGCACTTTCATTCAGCGTTCAGTCCGCAGCCGCAGCACCCGGTCAGCCCGCCGCAGAGCAGCAGGCAAAGAAAAAGGACGCCAAGAAGAAGACCCAGACCGTCAGCTTCAAGACCTCCATCCACTGCAAGAACTGCGTCAAGAAAGTGCAGGACAACATAGCCTTCGAGAAAGGCGTAAAAGACCTCAAGATATCGCTGGAAGACAAAGTGGTCACCATCTCCTACGACCCTTCCAAGACGGATGAGACCGCCCTTGCAAAGGCCATAGAGAAGCTGGGATATACGGCAGAAAAGACCGAATAGTATGCCCGAGAATCAACTCAAACCCCTTTTCGAGTCCTATACCGGCCGCAAGCTGGCAGAATGCTCGGAACTCCCCTCCTCGGGCAGCCACCGCAGGTATTTCCGCCTCACGGGCGGCAACCTGTCGCTCATAGGCGTGCTGGGCACGGACCGGGAAGAAAACTCCGCGTTCATCAACCTGTCCCGCCACTTCCACTCCAAGGGCCTCCGGGTTCCTTCCGTATTCGCAGTGAGCCAGGACGGCCTTTCCTACATCCAGGAAGACCTTGGAGACAAAATGCTCTTCGATATGGTGTCCCAGGGGCGCGAGAGCGGTATCTACAGCTCATACGAGACTACGCTGCTCTGCCAGGCCATAGAACAGCTGCCCAGGCTACAGTTCCTTGGCGCAGAGGGGCTCGACTGGAACGTCTGCTATCGGCAGAAGGCCTTCGACGGCCGGATGATAGACTTCGACCTTAACTACTTCAAATACTGCTTCCTC
>JAGCCD010000189.1 GCA_017651785.1 Bacteroidales bacterium | reverse complement strand
ATTGCGCGGCGGATGCCGATCTCTGTGGTGCGCTCGCGGACGGTTACCATCATGATGTTGCTAACGCCTATTATTCCGGCCAGGATGGTCCCAAGGCCAACGAGCCAGATGAGGAAATCAAGCCCCGTGAACAGGTTGTCCATAAGGGAGAACATCTGCTCTGTGTTTATCATGAATACGGCCTGCTTGTCCGTAGGGTCGAAGCTGTGCTGGCGCGCAAGTATCTGACGCATACGCTCTTCCATACTCGACATACTCACTCCGCTCCTGCCGGTGACGCACAGCAGGTCTATGTTGTTGCCCCTGTGGTAAAGCTTCTGGCTTACCGTAAGCGGAATGACCACGGCCTGGTCTGCGCTGCCGTTTACGCTCATGTTGCCCGAGCTGTAATCAACGCCCACTACCTGATAATAGACGGGACCTACCTTGATGAATGAGCCGCACGGGTCGCCGCCCTCGGGGAAGAGGCTTTCGTAGACTCTGCGGCCTATTACGCAGACCTTGCGTTCCTGCGCAACGTCGGACTCGTTGATGTAGCGGCCGTAGTAGATCCTGGGCTCTTCTATCTTCACGTAGTCTGCAAAGACGCCCTTCACGTTGGCGTTAAAGCTGTTGGTTCCGTTAAGTGCAGTCTGGCCCCAGGAGGAGATTACCGGGGTTACGGTTTCCAGCTCGGGGACCATCATCTTCATGCGCTCGATGTCGGTGAAGGTAAGGTTCCAGTACCTGCCCTGTTTGTAACCCTGCCAGGGCTTGGTGGTATTGCTGGAAAACATTATGGTGGTGTTGGTGGCGAATCCCTCGAAGTTGCTGGTAACCAGCTGCTTGAGTCCTTTGCCTCCGCCAATCAGGAAGAGCAGCATAAAGATGCCCCAGAATACGCCGAAGCCCGTAAGGAGGCTCCTGCTGCGGTTGCGCGTGAGGGAATCGGCAATCTCGCGGTATGAATCAAGATCGAACCTCATTCCGCCCTGAGCGCTTCGATGGGTCTTACGCGCGAAGCTTTGCGGGCGGGGAAGAGTCCCGCCAGTGTACCTGCGATTATAAGGACGACCGTTGCCTCTATTGCGACGTCAAGTCCTACAGTGGGGTTCACGAGCATTGCGATTTTCTCGTCCATGACCGACATGCTCGCCTGACCGACAGTCTTGTCCAGGATCTGGCATACCACCATTCCCAGGAACATTCCTATGTAGCCGAATATGGCTGTAATGGTAACGCTCTCTGCCAGAATGAGTTTGGTGATGTCCCACGGGCTTGCGCCTATGGCTTTCCTGATGCCGAACTCGTGCGTGCGCTCCTTAACCGTGATGAGCATTATGTTGCTCACGCCCACTATTCCGCCCAGAAGGGTGAAGAGTCCGATTATCCAAAGCGCCACCTCCAGGATGGAGGATACGGTGTTCATCTGCAGGTTCTGGGTGAACCTGTTCCATATCCAGAGGGCGCGGCGGTCGTCGGGAGCGGCCCGGTGGCGGAGGTTCACGGCGGCGCGGTATTGATCCTCGAACTCAGTGTTCTCCGCCTGTGAGTTGAGCCCGTGGAAGGTGAAGGTGATGTCTTCTATCTCGTTGCCCTTGCCGTAGATGTTCTTTATAGTGGTGAACGGAGCCGTGGCCATGTTGTTGCCCCTCATCCTGTCCGATTTGGTTATGCCCACCACCAGGTACGACAGGGTGCCCACCCTGATGTGTTTGCCTATGAGTTCGGTGGCCGGAGTATTGTCCGGCAGGAGGCTTTCTGCGGTGTTCTGGGGAAGGATTATGACCTTTCGGTTCTGCTGTATGTCCTTCTGGTTTACGTAGCGGCCTGCGACGAGCTCTATTTTCTCCATCTGCTGCCTCTCGGGGTAGTTGCCCTCTATGTCCACGGAAACGCTCTTTTTGCCGTAACTGGCTGTGCCGCTGGTGCTTACCGTGGCTATAACCTGGTCTATATGGTCCGAGAAGGTGCTGCCGTCGGTAAGCGTTACATCCTTTTCGTCAAGGATTATGCGGCGGCCTTCCGAGAGTCCGTCGTAGGGCTTGGATGTTCTGCCTCCGCCCACCTGCATGGTGTTGCTGGCGAAGCGGTCGCCGCCCTGGAAGAAGGAGTTCTGCAGCCCGTTGCCGGCGCCCAGCAGCACGATGAGCATGAATATGCCCCACGAAACCGCGAAACCGGTGAGGCTTGTGCGCAGCTTGTTGCGGCGCACGCTCTCCCATATCTCTGTAAAGACGTCTCTCATCTACTTCATTATGGTTGAGGTGCCGAAGGTGGATGCCTGGTGCGCGCGGTTGTCTTCTATGCGGCCTATGACGCCGTCTTTGATGTGGATTATCTTGTTTGTGCAGTTGGCGACGCCGCTCTCGTGCGTAACCACAATTATGGTGACGTGTTCTTCCTGGTTCAGCTGGCCCAGGAGCTGCATAACTTCCTCTGAGGTTTTGGAATCCAGGGCGCCGGTGGGCTCGTCTGCAAGGAGGATCTTGGGCCCGGTGATGAGGGCGCGCGCTATGGCGACCCTCTGCTTCTGCCCGCCGGACATCTCGTTGGGGTAGTGGCCAGCCCAGTCCGCAAGGCCCAGGCGGTCCAGATACTGCATGGCGAGCTCGTGCCTGCGGTGGCGGTTTACGCCCTGATAGAAGAGGGGGAGTTCTACGTTCTCTACGGCGGTCTTGAAGCCTATCAGGTTGAAGGACTGGAAGATAAAGCCTATCATGCGGTTGCGGTAGTCTGCCGCCTGCTTTTCAGTCAGGCCCTTGATGAGACGCCCGTCGATGTAATACTCGCCGGTGTCGTAATTGTCCAGGATGCCGAGGATGTTGAGGAGGGTTGACTTGCCCGAGCCGGACGCTCCCATTATGGAAACGAATTCTCCTTTGTCTATGGAAAGGTTAATTCCTTTGAGGACATGGAGCGGCTGGCCGTTGTTGTATGTTTTGTTGATGTCTTTAAGTTCTAAAAGCATAATAACTACTGACAGAAGTTATATATTAGCCACAAAAATCAGTCCATTCTGGGGCTCAGTCATTCTTATTTTCACAAAGAAGTTTACGTCTTTAAATATTTGTCGCTGCAAAGATATAAATATTTTTTGATACTTTGCAATACAAGGTACAATATTTTTAACAAAGGGGCCGCAGAAAACAGGGCCCCTTCTGTCAGTTTTAATACTTTAGATCCTGTCTTTTATGAGGAAGTAATAAACAAGGAGTCCGATCCAGCTGGTGGCGAGTACTGCAATGATGAGCACTATCTTCCAGAGGAGGCTGAGTTTGTTCTTCTTAAGGATGTCCAGTACGCACCAGATGGCGGCGATGACACCGATAATGTAAATAATTGTACCTAACATGATGTGTTAAAATAAAGTTGGTTCTTCGAAAATTAGCTCTATGGGTTCGTCAGAGGCCGTTTCCGGTATGCGGATTTCCTTGCCTCTGAGATCCTCGGACACCACGGGCTCTTCAGCTGCGGGTTCTTCTGCCGCCGGCTCTTCTTCGGGCTCCGGCTCTTCCACAATGAGCGGCTCGCCGAAGCGTACGTTCTTTACCTCGCCCCTCTCTACCACCTTCTTGCCCTTGGCGGCGTAGCCTTTCTTGCCTATCCACTCTTCTGCGAGTATGAGCTCCGACGCCTTGTCTTACTGATTCCCGATTACCTCGTAGCGCGGGTGGGCGTCGTCTGTGAGCTCCACAAGGCGGCTCTTGCTGCCCTCTGCTATGAAGGAGAGGGGAGTGTTGTCGCTGGGGACGAATGAGAAACGCTTCACGTAGAAAGACTTCACTCCGGCGTCCCAGTACAGGGCGGTGAAGGTCTTCTCCGGGTCGAACTTCTCTATCCTAAGGACGTCTCCAGGGTAGCGGTTGGAGAGGTCGAAGGAGGTGGTGTAGAAGGTGCCTCCGCGGAATACTGCCAGCACT
>JAGCCD010000188.1 GCA_017651785.1 Bacteroidales bacterium | reverse complement strand
AGGAGATCTACTGCGGGCAGGTAGTCGGCGAGCACACGAGGGAAAGGGACCTGAACATCAACATCTGCAAGACCAAGAAGCTCACCAACGTTCGCGCGGCCGGATCGGACGAGAAGATAATCCTCCCTCCCGCCATAAAGTTCTCGCTTGAGGAGGCCCTGGAGTACATCCAGGACGATGAGTTCGTGGAAGTCACCCCCCATTTTATGCGAATCCGCAAGATTTTGCTCGACCCGCTGGCCCGCAAAAGAAATAGTGACAGCGAAGATTGTTAAAACCATAATTTTTTCTTACCTTTGCAGCCCTTTATAGTCAAACTGCATGATTTAGGCCCGTCAACCACCGAGTTCGACCGCCAGATCGGCAAGGAGTTCTTTGAAAGCTTCGGCAATCCGGACATTCTGGATGCCAGTCTGGACGTCTGCTGCGACATCGTGCGCCACGGTGCAACGGTAGATATTGAGGGCAGTATAGAAGGCGAGGTTACGGTCCCGTGCGACCGCTGCTGCGAGCCTCTCTCGCTCCCGATAGAGATTGATTTCTCGGAGAATTACACCCCCCAGGGCGATGAGCTCGATTTCAACCAGGACGTCTACGACTACGCCTGCACGGCCCTGCCGCTGCAGCGCGTGCACGAAGAAGGAGAATGCAACCCCGAGACTATAAAGTTTTTGAGCAAATAGTAAATTTTAAAATTATACAACAATGGCACATCCCAAACACAAACTCTCAAAGCAGAGAAGAGACAAGAGACGTACCCACGATTTCGCTCCCGTCCCCACTCTGGCAACCTGCCCCAACTGCGGCGCCACGGTGATGTATCACCGCGTATGCCCTGAGTGCGGCTACTACAGAGGTCGTCAGATCGTAGTGAAGAGCGCCGAGTAAGAGTCTCTTTACGCGGCCTCATAGTTCAACGGATAGAACGGAAGTTTCCTAAACTTTAAATCGAGGTTCGATTCCTCGTGGGGCTACCGCAGGAAGCCAGGTTTTTTAGCCTGGCTTCCTTGTTGTTTTATACAGGGAAATAACCGATATTTGCAAAAACGATAACCACAGATCAGAATATGAAAAGAGTCATTGCAATTATCCTCACCGCGCTGCTGGCCGGCTGCGTTTTTGCGAGCGCCCAGACCGTCTCAGGGACGGACCGCAAGGTAGAAACCGGTTATGCCAAGACAGACTTCGTCCCCGGAGACGAAATCCTCTTTGAAGATACCTTCGAGAATGAGCGCACAGGCGAGTTCCCGCTTCGCTGGGACCTGCTTGACGGGTATATTGAAACCGCCACGCTGCAAGGCCGTAAAGTCCTGGCTTTCACAGATAATGGCCTGGGGCAGGTAATCCCCCTCATGAAAGACAAGTGGAACTGGCTTCCGGAAATCTTCACGGTTGAATTCGACCTTTTCGTGGCGCCCGTTTCCGATGAGGGAGGCTCCGAGCTTGGCATGGAGCTGTGTTTTGGAGACCGCGGGGCTTCCGACTATTACAATGCTGCCAGTTATGTGTCTTTCTGGTACAGGGAGGATGGTTCTTCAAGAATGGAATGGAATCTGCGCAAACCGGGTTCTTATGACTTGTCATCCGGCGCTAAAGACCTTGGCCTCAATCCGGGTTTGGGAGGATACCTTGAGAAGGATAATCCCGTGAAGGCGGGGGAGTGGAATCATTTTGCCTTTTCCTTTAACCAAAGGGCCTTCAAGGGCTATATCAACGGCGTCCGCATCATCAATGTGCCGGCTATGGAGGCTCCGGGATATCTCTACTTCAACAGCACATCCCAATACGCATACAGCGGCATAAGCAATGTGCGCATCGCCCAGGGCGCCGTGCCTCTGTACGACCGCCTGATGAGCGAGGGCAAGATAGTCACCTACGCCATTACCTTCCAGACGGGCAAGGCAAACCTCAATCCCGAGTCTATGGTAGAGATAAACCGTATCGCCGCTCTGATGAAGGAGAATCCCGACCTGGTATTCGAGGTCCAGGGCCACTGCGACTCCACCGGAAGCGACAGTGTCAATGACCCGCTTTCCCAGAAGCGCGCAGAAGCCGTAGTCGCCGCCCTTGTGGACCTGGGTATCGCCCAGTCCCGTCTCACCCCCGTTGGCAAAGGCTCCCACGAACCCGTGGCCTCCAACAACACCGAGGAGGGCCGCGCCAGGAACCGCAGGGTTGAATTCGTAAAGAAATAAAGCTTATGAGTGAATTCAGGCAAAAGGGCAGCTATCTGTATTTGATACGCATAGTGCTGGTAGCCGTAATAGGCGGATTGCTTTTTGGATACGATACGGCTGTAATTTCAGGAGCGGAGAAGGGACTGCAGGAGTTCTTCCGCGGTGCGGCAGACTTTACCTACACAGACGGCTGGCACGGCTTCACCACCTCCAGCGCGCTGATAGGCTGCATAATAGGTGCGTTCCTGAGCGGCGCACTGGCCGCAAGGCTCGGGCGCAAGCGCTCCCTGTTCATAGCCGGCATACTCTTTTTCCTGAGCGCTTTGGGCTCCTGGTATCCCGAGTTCCTTTTCTTTCCCAAGGGAGTTGCCTCGCGCGGCCTGCTTGTAGCGTTCATTTGCTACCGCATTCTGGGCGGTATAGGCGTCGGCCTTGCCTCGGCCCTGTGTCCTATGTATATCGCCGAAATTGCGCCCGCAAACAGGCGCGGACGGCTTGTTTCCTGGAACCAGTTCGCCATAATCTTCGGCCAGCTGGTGGTATACTTCGTAAACTTCCTCATAATAAGCAGCCACGCCAACGATCCCAACATAGTAGAATGGACCAATACCGTTGGCTGGAGGAACATGTTCGTGTCCGAGGCCTTCCCGGCCGGCCTTTTCGCCCTGCTCATACTTCTTGTACCGGAAACGCCGCGCTACCTCGTGCTCAGCGGTCACGACCATAAAGCCCTCACGGTCCTTTCCAACGTGAACGGAGAAGCCCGTGCGCGGGAGATCCTTGCAGAAATCAAGGCCACGGCGGTAGAAAAGACGGAGAAACTCTTCGCCTACGGCTTCCTGGTGGTGTTCATCGGCTGCATGCTGAGCGTTTTCCAGCAAATCATCGGCATAAACGCCGTGCTGTATTTCGCTCCTCGAATCTTCGAGTCAATGGGTGTAAGCAACAATATGCTGTTCACCGTCATTATGGGCGTCATCAACATATCCTTCACGCTGGTCGCCGTATTTACCGTAGAAAAGCTGGGACGCAAGCCCCTGCTCATCACCGGCTCGCTTGGAATGGCCGTCGGCGCTCTGGGTGTGGCCCTGAGCAACGTAACCACTCTTCCCGCGGTAGTGCCCGTCATCAGCATTATGCTGTACAGCGCCTGCTTCATGTTCAGCTGGGGCCCCATATGCTGGGTATACATCTCGGAGATATTCCCCAATACCATCCGCAGCCGGGCAACCGCTGTCGCCGTAGCCTTCCAGTGGATCTTCAACTTCATAGTTTCCAGTACCTTCGTGCCTATGTACAATATGAAGCTGGGCGCTATGGGAGATTCCTTCGGCCACTTCTTCGCATACGCGCTGTACGGCGTAATCTGCATAATCGCCGCAGTCTTCGTATGGCGCCTGGTGCCGGAGACCAAGGGCAAGACGCTCGAGGATATGACCGCCCTCTGGCGCCGCCACAAGAAGGGTGGTTAAAAAATCTTTAAAAAGTTTTTTCCGGCTTTTTTGTGTCAATGGTTTTTTTGAGTATCTTTGCCCGGTCATATAAGGCCGAGCCGGTCAGATTATTTCGGTAAACCTATAGATATTATGACACAAAATCAGCAAGCCATCTACGATGCCCGTACCCTCGGTAAGGGCAGGATGCTCACCCTCGGTCTCCAGCACATGTTCGCCATGTTCGGAGCCACAGTCCTGGTCCCCGTCATTACGGGTCTCTCCATGACCGCCACCCTGCTCTTTGCAGGACTCGGCACGCTCATTTTCCACTTCCTCACCAAGATGAAGGTCCCGGCGTTCCTGGGCTCGTCCTTCGCATTCCTGGGCGGATACGCTGCCGTGGTGCAGCTCGGAGCCCAGCAAGGACTTTCCGCCTCGGAATCACTGCCTTATGCCTGCATCGGAGTCTTCTCGGCAGGCATAATTTATTTTGTGCTGGCAGGACTCTTCGCGGCGTTCGGAGCAAAGAAGGTGATGCGTTTCTTCCCGCCGGTGGTCACCGGTCCCATCATCATCGCAATCGGACTTACGCTCAGCGGCTCGGCCATCAACAACTGCAACCAGAACTGGTGGATCGCCCTTCTTGCAATCGCCATCATCATCGTCTGCAACATCTGGGGCAAGGGCATGATCAAGATCATCCCCATCCTGCTGGGTGTCATCGGTTCTTATGTCGTAGCCGCCTGCTTTGGCCTGTGCGACTTCTCGGCAGTTAAGGAAGCGGCCTGGGTAGGCGTACCGTTCCAGTGGAACAACACCGCCTTCCACGTGTTCGCCAATCCCAACTGGGGCTTGCTGGTATCGGCAATCATCGCCATCGTACCCATCTCGCTCGCTACAATGATGGAGCATATCGGCGATATGTGCGCCATCTCCTCCACCACCGGCATCAACTATCTTGAGAACCCCGGCCTGCACCGTACCCTCATGGGCGACGGCCTCGCCACAATGCTCGCATCCCTGTTCGGCGCTCCCGCCAACACCACATACGGAGAGAATACCGGCGTGCTCAACCTCACCAAGGTGTTCGATCCCAGGGTCATCCGCATCGCCGCCGTATTCGCCATCGTTCTGAGCTTCTGCCCCAAGGTGGCCGCCCTGATAGGCTGCATGCCCCCGGCAACCATCGGAGGCGTCTCCCTGGTTCTCTACGGTATGATTTCCGCCGTCGGTGTTCGCAACGTGGTAGAGAATCAGGTAGACTTCACCAAGAGCCGCAACGTCATCATCGCCGCCCTCATCCTCGTGCTTGCAATCGGTATCAAGTACGGAGCCAACGACAGCATCTCCCTGGGCTTCACCAGCCTCAGCGGCCTCGCCGTCGCCGCCATAGTGGGCGTCCTCCTCAATGCCTTTCTTCCGGGGAAGGACTACGAATTCGGAGCCAACCCAAAAGGAGACAAAGCCGTAGATTTCGAGATCAACCCCTCTCTTCGCAAGTAAACCCATATAATAAATCATAAACTACGTTTTATGCTTAAAAAAACCATTTTCGCCGCTGCTATCGCAGTGCTGGCATTTGCTCAAGGAGCGAAAGCCCAGACCAACCTCCAAACCTTCTATGACTTCGGCCACGGCCGCAATCACTTCACCACCACCCTCGAGGGTTTCTACAACGACAACTGGGGAAACACCTTCTTCTTCATCGACTACGACTACAATAAGAAGGACAAGGACGGTGTAAACCAGGCACCCAGCGGAAGCTACATGGAGATCGCCCGTTGCTTCAACTTCTGGCAGAACACCGGTCTGGCGCCCCTGAGCCTGCAGGCAGAGTACAACGGTCTGGTTGGAGTGAACCAGAACTTCCTGTTCGGTCTCGACTACTTCCTTCACAACGCCAACTTCAGCAACACCTTCAACTTCAAGGTGCTCTACAAGACCTTCAGTGCAGGAGCCACCAGCGACATCCCCGTGCAGTTCACCTTCGTGTGGGGCATGCAGGACCTCTTTGGCGTGAAGGGTCTCCGTTTCAGCGGCTTTGCCGATATCTGGGGCGAAAATGTGGTTAACTTCGCAGAAGAACTCAACCCCCTCAACTTCATCCAGGACAAGTTCGTATTCATTTCCGAGCCTCAGCTCTGGTATGCCGTGGGCCAGCACTTCGGCGTTCCCAACCTCAGCATAGGCGGCGAGGTTGAGCTCAGCATCAACTTTGCAGGCTATCACGGCTTCTACGCCCGTCCCTGCATCGGTACCAAGTGGGTATTCTAGCATAGGAGAGACATACGATGGCAAATTTCCTTGCTAAGGCTTTTGGGTATGACGCCCAGAAGAGCACCGTGCGTACGGAGATCGTAGCCGGTATCACCACTTTCCTCACGATGGCCTATATCCTGGCCGTCAACCCCAGCATCTTCAGCGCCCTCGACATGCCCGGCGGAGCGGTCTTCACCGCAACCGCGCTGGCCGCAATCGTAGGTACGCTGGTGATGGCTCTCTTTGCCAAGAAGCCTTTCGCCCTCGCCCCCGGTATGGGCCTCAACGCCTTCTTCGTATTCACCGTCTGCCTGGGCATGGGTCACAGCTGGCAGTTCGCCCTCACCGCAGTGTTCCTTGAGGGTCTGCTGTTCATCATCCTTACGCTCACCAAGATACGCTCCCTCATCCTGAACGCCATCCCGCTCAGCCTCAAGCACGCCATAGGCGCCGGTATAGGCCTGTTCATCGCGTTCATCGGCCTTCAGGGCGCAGGCATCATCGTAGACAACTCCGCCACTCTCGTGGGACTTGGCAAACTCACCCAGGGCACCGCTCTCCTCGCCATCATCGGCCTGGTAATCACCGGAGCCCTCGTGATCCTCAAGGTCAAGGGAGGCATCCTTCTCGGTATCCTCGCCACCACCCTCATCGGCCTTCTCATCAAGGATCCCACCACCGGAGCTGCCATCACCCACTTCTCCGGCATCGTTTCCGCTCCCCAGAGCATCGGTCCCATCTTCTTCAAGTTCGAGTGGGGCAGCATCCTGAGCTGGGATATGCTCGCAGTGGTGTTCACCTTCCTGTTCATCGATATGTTCGACACCATGGGAACCGTCATCGGCGTATCCCAGAAGGCCGGAATGGTTGACGAGAAGGGCAACGTGAAAGACATCGACAAGATGTTCCTTGCCGACTCCATCGCCACCGTGTGCGGCGCCTGCTTCGGCACTTCCACCACCACCACCTATGTAGAGAGCGCATCCGGCGTAGGCGCCGGCGGCCGCAGCGGTCTCACCGCTTTCACCACCGCAATGTGCTTCGTGCTGGCCCTCCTCTTCAGCCCCCTGTTCCTCGCCATCCCCGGCGCTGCAACCGCTCCCGCACTTGTTGTGGTCGGTGTGATGATGATGACCCCTATCGTGAAGATCGACTGGGAAGACTTCACGGAGAGCATCCCCGCATTCATCACCGTGCTCCTTATGCCCGTTGCTTACTCCATCTCCGACGGTATCCTCCTCGGCGTAATCTCCTACGTCCTCCTGAACGCATGCTCCGGCAAGTTCAAGAAGATTTCCGTTACAATGTGGATACTCGCGGCGCTGTTTATCTGCAAGTATATATTCATCTGACCGGTTTTCCGGTCCATTTTTACGCAGGCGGTCCGTCCATTGGGCCGCCTGCGCCTTTTTTTACGGGATAATTTGCTATTTTTGCGTTAAAGAAACCGACCACATGAGAAATACCATCCTTGCAGCCGCCGCGCTGCTTCTCCTTTCCTGCACCATAAAGAACACGGCCGATTATACTCCGTTCCCCCTTCAGCCCGGGGCAGAGGATTTCAACGCCTCCTGGCTCTTCACGCCGGAGGACGGCACTCCCCGCACGGTAAACCTTCCGCACGACTGGGGAGTAGAAGGGGAGTTCGCCCAGGAGAATCCCGGAGAGACCGGCAAGCTCCCCTGGTGGGGCAGGGCATCGTACACCAAGTCGCTGGAAGTCACAGAGAAAGACCTGGAAGGATGCGTATTCCTTGAAGTGGACGGCGCAATGTCCAACGCCACCGTGAGCGTAAACGGCACTCCAGTGGGCGGCTGGCCATACGGCTACGCCTCATGGAGCGCAGACCTCACTCCCGCCCTGCATCCCGGCACAAACGAGATAGCCGTACACCTGGACAACAAGCCGGAATCGTCCCGCTGGTATCCGGGCGGCGGAATCTATCGCAACGTACGCCTGCTCAAGACCTCCAGGGCCGGCATAGCGTACCACGGCGTACGGGTAGATGCCAGACACGTTTCCAGTTCGCTGGCCGACGTGTACGTGTCCACTACCCTCCGCCTTGCCCCCGGCAGCATACCCGACAGTACAAAATGCACCCTCCGCGTATCCCTGAGCCGTTTCCCGGACGGCAGGGTAATAAGCTCCAAGGATGAATTCATCACCCTCACCGATGGCCTCACGGTCACCTGCGGACTTGATATCTTTGCCCCCGACCTCTGGAGCCCCGAGACTCCGTCACTCTATCAGGCCAAGGTGGAATTGACAGGGGAGAAGACCGACAGCCATCCGGCGTTCAGCGATACCCAGTACGCCGTATTTGGCGTCCGAACGGCCGAGTGGCGCGCCGACGGCTTCTTCCTGAACGGCGAGCGTACATTCCTCAAAGGCGTGTGCCTGCATCACGACGCAGGAGCCCTGGGCGCCGTGTGGAACACCGATGCCTGGGTGCGCAGGCTGCTGAAACTCAAGGAGATGGGCTGCAACGCCATACGCACCAGCCACAATCCTCCCTCACCCGAACTGCTTGACCTCTGCGACAAGATGGGCTTCCTTGTTCTTGACGAGCTCACAGACACGTGGACCGTCCCCAAGAAGGAGAACGGCTACGCCACCCTGTTCGATGAATGGGCAGAGAAAGACCTCGTGGCAATGATACGCCGCGACTGCAACCATCCCAGCGTCATCGCCTGGAGCATAGGCAACGAGGTGGGCGAGCAGGGCATCCCAGACAAATGGCACATAGCTCAGGAACTCTCAGACATCTGCCACAGGGAAGACCCCACGCGCCCTACAACCGCCGGCAACGACAACCAGTGGGCCTCCACCCAGCCGTATGCCGATGCGCTTGATGTGTACGGCTTCAACTACAAGCCCCACGCCTATGAGGCATTCCGCGATTCTCACCCCGGCAAGCCCTTCTACGGCTCCGAGACGGCATCTACTATATCCACCCGCGGTTATTACCTCTTCCCCGTGTCCGACGTAAAGGGCGAAGGCTGGATAGACGGCGCGCCGTATCAGGTCAGCTCCTACGACCTGTATGCTCCCGCCTGGGCGTCAAAGCCCGATTACGAGTGGTTCTACGAGGACTCCGTGCCCGAGTGCGCCGGCGAATTCGTGTGGACGGGGTACGACTATCTGGGCGAGCCCACTCCGTACAACCTCGACCTGTCCATCCTTACCAACTTCCATACGGAGGAGGAGAAGCAGGCGGCGCTCAGGATGTTCGAATCCTGGGGACAGAAAGT
>JAGCCD010000187.1 GCA_017651785.1 Bacteroidales bacterium | reverse complement strand
TAGAAACGGCCTTTGAGGTCTACCTGGGCCTGCAGGTCTCCGTTCCTGTCTTTTACCTGAAGGGCGGGGATGCCGCTGGCGCGGGCAACGCGGGCGTCGTCTGCACCGAAGGTAGGGGCGATGTGAACGATACCGGTACCGTCTTCTGTGGTTACATAGTCTCCGGGGATGACGCGGAAGGCGTCGGGGCCGGGGTTGAACCAGGGGATGAGCTGCTCGTAACGCATACCCACCAGGTCGCGGCCCTTCATTTCTCCGGGAAGGACCTCGAACTCCACCTTGCCGTTGAACCAGGTGTTTACCAGAGCCTTGGCGAGGATATACGTTGCAGGGGCGCCGGTGTAAGGGTTAACGCTGCGCACCTTCACGTAATCTATATCGGGACCTACGCAAAGGGCGGTGTTTGACGGAAGGGTCCAGGGGGTAGTGGTCCAGGCGAGGAAGTAAAGGTCTTGCTCCCCTACCGCCTTGAACTGGGCGCATACAGTGGTGTCTTTAACGTCACGGTAGCAGCCGGGCTGATTGAGCTCGTGCGTGCTGAGGCCGGTTCCGGCCGCGGGGCTGTAGGGCTGGATTGACTTGCCCTTGTACAGGAGGCCCTTGCCGTAGATATCTTTGAGAAGGTACCAGAGGGTTTCTATGTAGCGGTTGTCGTAGGTGATGTACGGGTCTTCCATATCCACCCAGTAGCCGATGCGCTCGGTGAGGTTGCGCCACTCGGCGGTGTATTTCATGACCTCCGTGCGGCAGGCTTTGTTGTACTCCTCTACGCTGACCTTGGTGCCTATGTCTTCCTTGGTGATGCCAAGCTTCTTTTCCACTCCCAGTTCTACCGGAAGGCCGTGAGTGTCCCAGCCTGCGCGGCGGCGTACTTTATAGCCGCTCTGCGTCTTGTAGCGGCACACTGCATCCTTGATGCTCCTGGCCATTACGTGATGTATTCCGGGCATGCCGTTGGCGCTGGGGGGACCTTCAAAGAAGATGAATTCGGGGCAGCCGTCCCGCAGGCTCAGTGACTTGCCAAACGCGTCGTGTTCTTTCCACCTGTTGAGCACATCGTTGCCAACAGCTACCAAATCAAGTCCTTTGTATTCTTTGAATGTCATATTTTTTCCTTACTTTTGCACCATGCGCAAATGAACTTGCAAATATAATAAATTCGTGGCTTTTTAGCAATGCAGGTACTTGACATTATATTGCTCGCGCTCTTCATCCCCGGCATAATCCACGGGGCTGCAAAAGGGCTTGTAACTCAAATCGTTTCACTGGTTTCCGTGTTTGTGGGAGCCATAGTGGCCGGGCGTTTCGCCCCCGATCTCACCCAGGTGGCCATGCTTCAGTTCGGCAGCGAGGAGAAGGTTACCTATATTATCTGCTTCATTGTGATATTCCTGGCCTGCGCCCTTGTAATGGCGCTGGTGGGGCATCTCATCACAAAACTTTTCAAGATTGCCACCCTCGGCTGGCTCAACCGCCTTCTGGGCGCAGTGTTCGCCATTTTCACCACGGCGCTGGTCCTTGGCCTTCTCATTTCCGCGTTCGAGGGCCTGAACGAGAGCTGGAATCTGGTAGATCCTGAGAAACTGAGCGGCTACAAGATATATCCCGTCCTGAGGGACTTCAGCTCAGCAATCCTTCCGCAGCTCAAACTGTTCTTCTCGCAATGGATGAGCGTATAATCCTCATAGAGACCTCCACTTCCCTCTGCTCAACCGCGCTTCTTGAGGGAAACGAAATAACCGCCAGACGCTTTAGCGACACCCCCCGGGCACACGCTTCAATGACAGCCCCTTTCGTGCAGCAGATTCTGGAAGAGAGGGGGCTGAAGGTGCAGGACTGCAACGCGGTGTGCCTGAGCATGGGCCCCGGTTCATACACCGGCCTGCGCGTGGGGTCCTCAACCGCCAAAGGCCTCTGCTTCGGAGCGGGAATTCCGCTCCTTGCGGTAGGCACGCTTGACGTCCTTGTAGCGCAGGCCATCCAGGAGGGCCTGCCAGAGGGTTGCAAATACATCGTCCCTATGATAGACGCCCGCCGCATGGAGGTATACACCGCTACGTATACAGCTCAAGGTCAGCGCCTTAACGAGGTGGAGCCTCTTGTTGTCGAGTCCGGGGCATACAGCTCTCTCCTCGCAGAGGGCCCGGTTCTTTTCATAGGAGACGGCGTGCTGAAATGCCGTGAAGTCATAGATTCCCCTAATGCGGAGTTCCGCCAGGAATGCCCCAGGGCAGATGCAATGAAAGAGCCCGCACTGCGGGAATTCGCTGCGGGCTCCTGGAGGGATACGGCCTATTTTGAGCCGTTCTACCTTAAAGATTTCGTTGCCACAGTGGGCAAAAAGCTATTTTAGCACTTTTCCAAGTTCGCTCTCAAGGGCGGTTTTACCGTTGATATAAGCGGAACTGAGGTTTCCGTCTACCAGAAGGAAAGACGTGGGGACCTCCTGCACCTTGTACAGATTGACGGCCTGCACGGCGCCAAGGCCGTCGTTTACGTTAATCCAGGGGAGCTTCTGGGCCTTTACCACCGACGCCCAGCCCGACTTGTCGGGATTTACGTCAACGGCATAGACTTCAAGACCCTTGTCGTGCCACTTTTCCCATACGGGCAAAAGTACGTCAAGGTTGAACATCTTGGCGTCTGCGTCTGAGGAATCCCAGAAATGCAGCAGAACGGCCTTTGACTCTACCTGCGAAAGACGCATCTTGATTCCGGTAACGTCAGAGAGCTCAAGGTCGGGGAAGCCCATGCTCTCGGCGCCCTCTATCATATTCTTCATAGTGAGGGCGTCCTCGCGGCGGGAAGCCTCTTTCTGGAGAGCCTTGACGTAGCGGGAATTGGGGTATACGGCCTCCAGGCTGTCTGCCGTCTGACGGAACAGGATGGCGTCTGTATACTGGCTGAATACGGGCGTGGCGGCATCCAGCTGTTCAAAAAGCACGGGGACCACCGTAAGCGAGTGAGAGTGCTCCATAACGTACTTTACACACTCGCGATAGTGGGAAATATACGTCTGGGCAAGCTCTGAAGGGTCTGACGCGGCGGCCATCGCGGCACCGAACGCAGCTGCGGAAGCCTCCACGGACGCAAGGGCCTCGGACTCGGGGGATCCGGAAACGGAAGCATGACCGAGCGTATCCGTTACGACCTTCACATTGTCTCCTTTCTGAAGCAGGAGGGAGGCGATGCGGGTGTCTTTGTAGAAAATGTATACGAACTCGGGCTCCCCTTCCTTTACGGGAACCGTGCAGCGCATACGGCCCGATGCGTCTGTACGCACGGAATCTATGAGCTTGTAGGTATTGAGGTCAAGCTGGCGGACCATCAGCTGGCTGCCGGGAGCGTCTGATACCGTACAGTCTATGCGGGCGCCCTGAGTGCAGGCGACGAGCGCCAGGGCGGCGGCGAGGGCGATGCTAAAGCTTCTCATACTCCTTAAGTATGGCGGCGGCAATGGCCTTGTGCTGCTCCGGAGTTACCTCGGGACGGGTTTTACGGAAATCCATGTCTCCCTCTGTCTGAAGGGGTACGAGATGGATGTGCGTATGGGGCACCTCCATTCCAAGCACGGCAACTCCCACCCTCTGGCAAGGTACGGCGGCCTTGAGGGCAACGGCCACTTTGCGGGCGAAGGCCCAGAGACCGGCGTAGGTTTCTTCGTCGAGATGGAAGATATAGTCGTCTTCCACATCCTTGGGGATGACCAGGGTGTGACCGGGTGCAAGGGGGTTGATGTCCAGGAACGCGTAGAAGCGCTCGTCCTCCGCCACTTTGTACGAAGGAATTTCACCTTTGGCTATGCGAGTGAAGATTGTCATAGCGAAATGTCGAGAATCTTGAATTTAAGTACGCCCGAAGGGACATTTGCCTCTACGGTCTCTCCTTTTGAGTGGCCCATGAGGGCGCGTGCGATAGGGGTTGTGGCAGCGAGCCTGCCCTTTGAGAAATCCGCCTCATTCTGTCCCACTATGGTGAATGTCATCTCTGCTCCGGCCGTGAGGTTCTTGACCTTTACGGTGGTGAGCATCTGGACCTTGTCTGCGCTGAGCTGTGACGAGTCGATTACCTTGGCGTTAGCGATAGTGTTCTGGAGATTTGAGATCTTGAGTTCCAGCAGGCCCTGCGCCTCGCGGGCGGATTCGTACTCCGCGTTTTCCGACAGGTCGCCCTTCTCGCGCGCCTCGGCTATGGCAGCCGAAATAACGGGACGCTGGGCAAGCGCCTCTGCAAGATCCTTCTTAAGCTTGTCGAGCCCTTCCTGGCTCATGTAGTGTACTTCTGGCATAAGTAGTTATAGTGACTAAAAATGAGTCCTGCCATTTGACAGAACTCTCTCTTGATTTCCCTGCAAAGATAACAATTATTTTTTATCTTTGCGAATATGCTACGCAAAATCAGAATCATCCTAGCCGCAGTCGTGTTCATAGCGGTCACGCTGCTGTTTGCCGGAATCGGCAGAGACTGGTGGGGCTGGCTGGCTAAACTGCAGTTCTTGCCCTCTACGCTGCGCCTGATAGGCAGCTTTACCCTGGGTAACGTCGCAGTGGTGCTGGGCATCCTGCTCGTCGCCTTGCTCGTCGGACGCATCTATTGCTCGGTCATATGCCCCCTGGGCGTATTCCAGGACCTTGTAATCTGGCTCCGCCGCACCCTCTCAAAGCCTTTCAAGGCACTTCGCAAGCGCTTTAAATTCAACAAGGAACGCCGCTGGGTGCGCTATCCGGTCGCCGCAGCGGTCATTGCCTGCATCATCACAGACCTGCAGATCGTGGTGGCTCTAATCGGCCCATACAGCGCATACGGCAGAATGGTAAAGAGCGTCATCGGCCCCGGCCCCGCCCCGCTGCTCATTGCGGCGGCAGTAACGTTTGTCGTCATCTTCCTCTGCGCCTGGATCTGGGGGCGCGCCTGGTGCAATACCATCTGCCCCGTGGGCACAGTACTGGGCTGCGTGAGCAGGTTCCAGATCTTCGGAGTGAGGGTCGATGAAGACAAGTGCGTAAAATGCGGAGCCTGCTCCCACGCCTGCAAGGCATCGTGCATAGAGGAGGGCACGCTCAAGATAGACTACTCCAGATGCGTAGACTGCTTCGACTGCATAGGCACGTGCAAGAAGGGAGCTATCTCCTTCGGGCGGGTGAAAGAGATTTCTCGGCAAGCTCGAAATGACACATCGTCTGTCATTTCGACCGGAGCGAAGCGGAGCGGGGAAATCTCGGACGGCCGGAGGACATTCATTGCTACCGGGGCACTGCTTATAGGAACCGGCATCGCCGCGAGCGCGCAGAATATGAAGGTAGACGGCGGACTCGCCCACGTCGAGCCCAAAACCGCCAGGGAGCGCAACCCGCGCCTTGTTCCGCCCGGAGCCGGCAGCGTAGACAACTTCTACGACAAGTGCACCGCGTGCCAGCTATGCGTGCAGAACTGCCCCAACGGCGTGCTTCGCCCTTCTACGGACCTCGAGCACTTCCTTCAGCCCCAGATGGGGTACGAGAAAGGCTTCTGCCGCCCCGAGTGCACGGCCTGCTCTGATGTTTGCCCTTCCGGCGCCATTGTGAAGGTAGACCGCGACGCCAAAACCCTTATACGCATAGGTACTGCCGTCGTAAATCCGTACATCTGTCTTGCCGCCTCCGGAGAAGAGTCTTGCGGCAACTGCGCACGCCACTGCCCTACCGGCGCAATCAGCATGATAGAGACTGACGGCACCCGCCGCCCCGTAGTGGCCGAAGAGCAGTGCATCGGCTGCGGCAACTGCGAGTATCTCTGCCCCGTAAGGCCCGAGAGCGCAATTTCAGTAAAAGGCCTCCAATCCCATATTTCCAAGTAAGCCATGGACAGAAGACAATTCATACGAACCACGGGTCTTGCCGCCGCCGCTGCAGGACTCGCCGCGTGCGCGCCCAAAGCTCCGGCAGTTGGAGCCGAGCCCCGCGAACTCAAGACTAACGGCACCATGCTCCAGAACTTCCCGGGCATAGGCGTGCTGGGTTACGGCTGCATGCGCTGGCCCATGACCAAGGATGAAAATGGCGTTGAGCATATAGACCAGCAGAAGGTTAACGACATGGTAGACAAGGCGCTGGCCAACGGCGTCAACTACTTCGACACCTCCCCCGTCTATCTCCGCGGAGACTCCGAGCGCGCAACTGCAGAGGCCCTCAACAGGCACCCCAGAGAGAGCTGGCTGCTTGCCACCAAGCTCTCCAACTTCTCCGACGCCAGCTACGACAATTCGGTGCTTATGTACCGCAATTCACTCAAGGTCTTCAAGACAGACCACATAGACTACTACCTCCTCCACTCAATAGGCAGCGCAGACGACTTCAAATCCAGGTTCGAGGATACCGGCATCCTGGACTTCCTGCTTAAGGAGCGCGAGGCCGGCCGCATACGCTATCTTGGCTTTTCCATCCACAGCCAGCAGCCTGGCTTCGACGCCATGATGGAAAAGCACCCCAAATACCACTGGGACTTCGTGCAAATCCAGATGAATTACCTTGACTGGACCCACGCCGGCGGCCGCAACACCAATGCCAAGTACCTGTA
>JAGCCD010000186.1 GCA_017651785.1 Bacteroidales bacterium | reverse complement strand
CAGAGGGCGCAGATCCCGAACGCTTCACCCTCAACGCAGTGGTGAAGGGTTGGACCGAAGGCCTCCAGCTCGTCGGCGAGGGCGGCAAGATCCAGCTCTACGTTCCCGCAGAACTCGCATACGGCGAGCAGGGACGTCCCGGCATCGATCCCAACTCCGTCCTTATCTTCGACGTAGACCTTCTCAAAGTCGGCAAGGCTGTTCCTGCAGCTCCCGCAGCAGAGTAATCGGTACGCGATTTACAAAACAAATCCCCGGAAGGCGCGAGCCGACCGGGGATTGTTTTCTTATTATGTTGCCCTAGAATATCCTCAGGATGTTCTGGCCCCTTGACTGCTTGCCGCCGAGGGTGAATCCCAGTGACACCACGAATTTGAGGTCTTCTATTCCGTTGATGGTGTAGGGGATTGTGACGTAGCGGTATTCGGTTCTCTCAGACTGGAGCGAACCGGGCCTGCGGATGTTGGCCTGGCCCATAAAGGCCTGCATTCCGGCCTTTACGTGGACGTTGAACACGGGGATGCGGGAATTGAGCTCGAGGCCCAGGAAGACGTCGTGGCCGGACATATGGGTGAATACCGCGCGGGAATTCATGCCGTGCAGGAACTGCATTGAGGGGTACCAGGCATAGGTGGCCAGCATGTTGACGTCGATATTCTGGGTGATGGCGCCGCCCATGCGGAACTCCTCGTTGAGAAGGAGCACGGTGAGGGCCGGGATGTACGTGGTGTTGAGGTAGCCCTCCATACCGGGAACCAGTTCCTCAGATATCCTGGTTCCGCTGTTGTTGATGAGCTCGGGATAATGCATCGACTGCTCGGGGCTTGATTCCCAGTAGAGGGATCCGTTGAGCAGAGAGGTGGACAGGCCGGGGAAGAGCTTTATTGTGACGAACTTCACGTCTGCGAGTCTCTTGAAGTCTTTCTTGACGGACGTCTCCCAGAAGTTGGCCTGAGGAGCCACGGCATACCAGTCGCCGCTTAAGGCAGGGGATCCGGTGCCCCAGGTGAGGACGTTCTTGTGGGACTTCTGAGGGTCATTGAAATGCAGGTTGCCCCTCCAGGCGCGCTTCAGGTTGGGACGCAGGAGCTCGAGTTTATAAGGCTTGCCGCTGACGGGGATCTCTACGGTGCCGGGGGTCTTTATGCCGCTCGCAAAGACGGTGCGGTTCTTTCCGCTGCCCTGGGAGATTACTATGTCAAGGCTGTCCTTGTCTGCCGTGACAAGCAGCGGCCAGGCCTCGACGAGGCGGAGGCTGTCGGTATGCTCTATTGTGCTGAAATCTGTCCTGATGGACTTCTGGACGGGGTAGAAGCCTTTCTTCTCCAGGCGGATGATGTGCCGGCCCTCTTCCAGTATCAAACGCACGGGAGTGGTTCCGTAATATTTGTCATCTACATACACACGGCAGTAGCTGGGGTTGGAACTGATGGTGTATGCGCTGTACTGGTGCATGCTCACCTTGAACTGGGCCTCTTTGTTCTCGGGAATCTCTATTTCGTATTCGGGCTCTGCCGTGATAAAACCTTCTTTCTGGAAAGCAAGGGTGTGCTTGCCGCTCTTTACGCGCAGGCCTTCCTGGGGCACTGTGCCCACTACCTTGGAATCGAGGATAATGGAGGCGCCCTCGGCGTACTCCTCGTCCGTTACGGACAGGGTGCCGCATATGGGCGTGAGTATGAATTCATAAGGGGTGTCTGTGCCCTTGGAAACTGAGATGTCGCGGGTCTGGGGCAGATAGCCGTCGGCCTCTACCTTAAGGACGTACTGACCGGGGTGCAGGGGGATGCGGTTGTCCTCGTAGAGGTCGTAATAGCTGATGCCCTTGTCTACGTTGAAGCTGTTTATTACACGGGGACGCAGGTCTACCTTGTTGCCGCTGATGTCAAGAGTGGGGTATGAATCGAACGCATAACCCTCTTCCGGTTTGACGTCTACCGATATGGTGGCGAATGTGGGGGAGAGCCTGAAGGTGAATTCTGTTTCACCTTTCTCTATGTCACGGCTCAGGACGACGGTGGTATCTTTGCGCTCGAAGCCGCTTTTCTCTATGCGAACGGTATGTTTGCCCTCGCTCAGATAGAAGTCCTCTGCAAGCATGCCGCTTTCCCGGTCTATGTAAATGAATGCCCTGCTTGGAATGGTGCAGATGCGGACCGAGCCGGAGCGGAGTGGCCTCTTCTCTTGATCTACAAGAACATAGGCGATACGGTCCTTGCCCACGGATACCTCTACGAAGCCTTTGCGGATCTCTCCGCTTTCATTTGAGGAGGCCGTCAGGTAAAGGATGTCGGCTTCTTTAGCAGTGGTAATCCAATCGGGTGCGGACACGATATCCCAACTCTTGCCGGAGGTGATGTACAGGCTGTCCGCCTGGCCGTCGCCCGCAAAGGAAATGGTCTCTTTGGAAAGGTCGGGGGTGGGCTGCTTCTGCTTTGCGGACTTGCACTGGCTCAGAAGCTTGTTGGCCTTGGCAGTCTGATCCTTGGTTACGCCGGGAAGCTTTTTTACAGCATTGAGTACCGTAATGGCGTTATCGTACTGTTTCGCGGTGTAGTATTCTACAGCCTCGCAGTAGCGCATGTCGTAAGACTGCTGCGCGAATGAGGGAGCCGTCCATACAAAAAGGACGAGCGCCAGGAGAACCAGTTTTCTCATATGGTTAGTTCTTATTTTGAGCACGTCGTATTTCAATTTGCGAAGATATAAATTATTGACAGAGTTTGCAATGCCTTTCCACGAGCCTTGCGCATTCCGGGTTCAGAAGAGTCTGCGGGCCAAGCTGCACGGCGATGTCTGTACCGGCAATCTCCGAGCTTACTATAAGGTCCCGCAGCGCCTCCGCCTCTACTATGGCAAAGCGCTCGGGCTCAATCTCTGCGGGGCTTATGCCGATCTTGTGACCGATGTAGTCTTCCAGCCTGTACTTTGTGCAGTCTGCCTGAAGCGAGGAATCGGGTATGGGCCCGGTGAAGCAGAGGACCATGGCTATCTGTACGAGTATAATTCGTAATCCGCTGCGCCGAAGACGTACCTGTGACGGGGCTTTGACTTGGGATTGCCGTCAGGCGTGATGATTACCTGCACCGCGGAATCGGGATCCGAGGAATGGAAGGCTTTGGCCGCGTCCGAGGGATCTTTGTATACTTTCTTTCCCCAGGGGAGGCATCTGCCGGCGGACTTGAGTCCCATATATGCCTTGAATTCCGAACCCATTGCCGCCTCCGTGAAATCCTGGATTATGCTCAGGAAGGCGGGCATGTACAGAAGGGTGGAAAAATCGTT
>JAGCCD010000185.1 GCA_017651785.1 Bacteroidales bacterium | reverse complement strand
CTGCCACGTCCCGGCTCCAGCATCAAGTTGCGCTCGTGGCAGAATATTGACCATTCAAACGTGGTTCCCGGCCTGCTGCTGGCAAATTACGACCTCAGCCGCCTCAAGGATCCGTACTACAGGGTCAAGCGCCAGAAGGAAATCCTGGAGGGAGAAAACGTGGGCGTGAATTCATACCTCCCCCGCCCCCAGCCGGACAGGAGAGCAGTTCGAAGGCTTACGGATGCTATGAGGAACCCCATCTTCCAGCATCCGTTCATGATGGGAGACGTAGTGAACTGCAAAACGTCAAAGAGAGGCGACGACATAGAAATAACCTTCTCGGACATACTTGTGGGCCACTTTGTAGACAGGTTCGACTCCCCCTTCTACAAGATGGAGGGAGATGAAGAAATATACTGGGGCCCCACCGGGAGACGCACCGTGTACCTTAATCTGGAGGAGGCCGAATCCGGAGAGCCTTCTATGGAAGACGACGTGAACGAGCACGGCACTCCCCTCAAGGTCGTCATCACTTTGCACGAAGAAGACGGCTCGTACCTCAGGACTCTGGGAGAGGCTCCGGCGCCAGACTTCATAGAAGACGGCGTGATTGTATTTGAAGGCCTTGGGCTCGCCCTTATACAAAGGGCTCCCGGTCGCTTTGGAATAGACAACCGGGAACCGCTTCAAAGTATCAGAGTACCTGCAGACAGGCTTTTGAAGCCGGCCCTTTCGGCACTTATGTCACAGGACCGTCATCCGCAGGGTATGGACAGGCCGCGCCGTTAATCCTTGTTCCACTCCCAGGAGAAGAGGATAGACTCCACCTGGCGGAGATACTGTCTCTTGTCGTATTTGGGAGCGTACACAAAAGCCTCTGTAACAATTACATACTCGCCGTCCTGCGAGTAGAACGACTGCGACACGAACGGGCCGCCCATATAGTCGTTCTCTACCTCCCATAGGCCGCGCACCTGGGCGAATTCGCGTCCGCGATAGCGGAAGAACTCTATCTGCGGCGGCATATAGGTGCCGGTTGTCATCCAGGTATTCTCGAACATTCCGGGGACGTTGGTCTTGAGTGTCTCGTTGCGTTTGGCCACAATTTTGTCAACGGTCAATTCGTCTCCGGCACCGGTTGCAGGATACTTGTAAATAAGTATTCCCTGGATGGTGTACTGCTTCTCGTCGGCTATCCAGGCAAAGTCGTCGGTGATTTTCTTGAGCTTGTAGCCCGTGGGGAAATGGGGCGAGCCGCCAAAAACGGGGGCTACCTTTTCCGCTATGGGGCGCTCCTCGTAACGGATGGAGTTGCGTATAACCCTGTCGCGCTCTGCCATTTCTATGAAGCCGGTGATGTCTTTGCCGTTGTCTGCAAGCAGTCTGGCGGCATCTTCCGTGCTCTTTGCGCTAATCTGCACCACGCACTGGGGCGCCGCCCACACATCGTGCCTGTACATCACTCCAACGCTGTCTACGCTTGAGGCGACGGTAAAGAGAACGATGTTGCGGTGCACTTTGAACAGGTCTCCGAAGCTTCCCGGAGGCACGTTTACAAGAGAATACAGAGGCTCTTTCTGGGCAAGGTAAGGGCAGTCGCAGGCCAGAAGGTCGCGTACGGAGGTGCCCAGGGAGCCCTCCCAGTCGTTCTTGTCTATCACAACTACCACCTCTCCGGCCTTGCCGCTCACGTTGGGAAGCAGAACCTTTGCGCTTTTGCAGCCGGCAATGGCCAGCGCGCACGCGAGGAATGTGAATAACTTCTTCATATATGTCAATGTATTAATCTTCCTATGTCATTGCCGAAGGCGAGTATCATTAGGCCGAAAAGCAGGGCCATGCCTATTATCTGCATAACGGCCAGGAACTTCACTCCGGGCTTGCGGCGGGTTATCATCTCATACAGAGTGAACAGGATATGACCTCCGTCAAGCGCGGGAATGGGCAGCAGGTTCATTATTCCCAGCATCACGGAAAGAAGCGCCAGGATGCTAAGGAAGCGGTACCAGTCCCACACCGAGGGGAAGACCTGACCGATTGCGATAAAGCTGCCCACCGACTTGTATGCACCCGATGAAGGACGGAGCAGCAAGCCCAGGTCCTTGATATATCCGCTCATGGTTTCTCCGGTGAGCTTTACTCCAGCGGGGATGGCCTCCAGCGCCGAATACTTAAGATACACCACTTCGGGCATCCTGAGATACACTCCAATCTGCCCCAGAGAGTCTACGGCCACGGGAACGGACAGCGTATCGGCGCCCCTTAGGACACTGGCCGACACCGTCTGGGAACTAAGGCCCGCAAGCACCTGCCGTGCGTCCTGAATATACCCGACGGGCGTGCCGTCAAAGGCCACGATACGGTCTCCGGCCTCTATGCCACAGTTGGCATTGGGGCCGTCCACCCTCATAGAATCAATGATGAACGGGAGGGCCAGATCGAACATGCCGGGGCTGTTGAGAACGTCTCCTATGTATGACTGGTCGATGTACAGGGTAAGGGTGTCTGAATCTCGCAAGATACTGGCAGTGCGTACGTTGCGCCTTGCCAGGTCTGCCTGCAGCATGCCAAAGTCCTGGGGTTCGTAGTCGTCGAACGCGATTATATGGTCTCCGAGCCGGAAGCCCATTTCCTGCGCCAGCTCATTGGGGGCTATGTGAGCGTTCTTGTTGCTGATGTATGCATCTCCCCAGATGCCGGCGATGAGGCAGTAGACTACAACGGCGAAGATGAAATTGTTCAGCACGCCTCCGGCCATTACCAGGAGCCGCTGCCAGGCGGGCTTGCTGCGGAATTCCCACGGCTGCGGATCCTTCTTGAGCTGCTCAAGGTCCATGGACTCGTCCACCATTCCGGCTATTTTGCAGTAGCCGCCGAACGGAATCCAGCCTATGCCGAATTCTGTCTCTCCCCAGTGCCAGCGGGCAATCGCGTGGCCGCGAACATCGAAGAAAATGTAGAACTTCTCTACCTTTATGCCGAAGATACGCGCCCACATAAAATGCCCCAGCTCGTGCACTATGATGAGCAGGGACAGGGCGAGTATGACTTGAAGCGTCTTAACTAATACAACCATTTGCTATTCGGGCGGCTTCTTCGTTGGTCTCGAAAATGTCTTCGAGCGAGGGATTTGCTACAAAATTCAGGCCGTCCAGGCACTTGGCGTTTATGTTCGAGATGTCGTAAAATCCTATGGATCCTTTGAGGTAAGCGGCCACCGCAACCTCGTTGGCGGCGTTGAGCGCGCAGGGGGCGTTGCCGCCGCGTTCTATGGCCTCGTAGGCGAGCCTGAGGTTGGGGAACCGGTCCAGGTCCGGCGCTTCGAAATTGAGGCTGCCCAGGGTTGCGAAGTCTATCTTGCGGTTGCCCACCGTTATGCGGGCGGGGAACGACAGGGCAAGTCCTATGGGTTCCCGCATATCCGGCCAGCCCATCTGGGCGATGACGGCGCCGTCTGCGAACTCCACCATGGAATGGATGATTGACTCGGGGTGCACCACCACGTTGATATCCTGCGGACGCACGTCAAAGAGCCATTTTGCCTCGATGACCTCGAAGCCCTTGTTCATCATCGTTGCCGAGTCTATGGTGACCTTTGCGCCCATATCCCAGTTGGGATGCTTGAGGGCGTCGGCGGCCGTTGCTCCGGCAATCCTGGTTCGGGGCCAGGTGCGGAAGGGGCCACCGGAAGCGGTGAGGTGGATTTTTTCTATGGTATTGCCCTGGGCACCCAGCAGGCACTGGAATATGGCCGAATGCTCTGAATCTACTGGCAATATGACGGCTCCGTGCTCACGCATCGTACGTGTTACGATGCTTCCGGCCGCTACCAGGGTTTCTTTGTTTGCGAGGGCGACGATCTTGCCCGCCTCAAGGGCGGCGAGCGTGGGACGAAGGCCGCTGAAGCCCACCATTGCGCCCACCACTATGTCTACATTTGCGGATTTGACCAGCGAACACAGGCTGTCGATACCCGTCCATACTTTGCAATCCGTATCTTCCAGAGCCTCCTGCAGGACCTTGTAACGGGCTTCGTTGCAGATAACGACGTTGTTTACGTCGAATTCCACTGCCTGCTTTGCCAGGAGATCCGCATTGCTTCCGGCGCTTATCATGTCTACCTCGAACAGGTCGCGGTGCTGGCGGATTACGTCAAGGGTCTGGGTTCCGATGGATCCGGTAGAGCCCAGGATCGCTATTCTGCGCTTCATTTCGTGGAAAGGGTGTCGCGTGCTACGAGGAGGCTGTCAAGGTTTATGGTAGTGTCTCCCGAAAGTACGCGGGAAAGATTCTCCGAATATAATTTCCAGCGGGTTATGGCCGCCTCAAGCGAATCTATCTTGATTGCGTTGTTCACCGCCTCCCTGCGGAAGTGGGGATCAGGATAGCCGGGGATTGTGGTGCGCAGCGGCGTAAACGCAATGAGAGCGTAAAGCAGCCCTACTATTACCACGAATGAAGTTATTGCCGTGAGCACCATACCAAGGCGGGTAACGCGGTATGAACGCAACTGGAGGTGGGTCTCATCTTCCGTTACGGTGAGACGGTACGCCCTGTTGAACTTTTTTTTCCCCATAAATATTGCTATTTTTGCGGTTCGTGAACAGAATCATCGGTATAGATTACGGAAAAGCCCGGGTGGGAATTGCGCAGAGCGACCCGCTGGGCATATTCGCGTCTCCCCTTGAAACTGTACCTGCTGCAAAGATAATAGATTATCTGCAAAAATACGCCCAAACCGAGCCTATTGTGAAGTTTGTAGTGGGCTATCCCCTCAATCTGGACGGCTCCCACGCCGGAGCCGCTCCCGATGTGGACGCCTTCCTTAAGAAGCTGCAGGCCGCTTTTCCCGATGTGCCCGTAGCCCTTGAGGATGAGCGGTTTACGTCGGTCCTGGCACACCGCGCAATGATAGACGGAGGAATGAAAAAGAGCCAGCGCAGGCAGAAAGAAAGCGTAGACAAGATAAGCGCGGCAATTATACTTCAAAGTTATCTGGACAAGAAAAAATGATACAGCCAATCTACCTCTACGGGTCGGAAGTGCTCCGCGAAAAGGCGGCTCCCGCAGACCTGAGCAAAAAAGAAGAACTCGCAAAGCTCATCGAGGATCTTCGCGACACCCTTAAACGCTCCGAGGGCTGCGGCCTCGCCGCCCCCCAGATAGGAGTGAGCCTCCGCGTGCTTATAGTGGACGGAGACGAGATGGAAGAGGTCTATCCCTACCTGAAGGGCTTCAAGCGCGTTATGATCAATCCGGAGGTGCTGGAAGAAAGCGCCTCGCTGTGCGAGTACGAGGAGGGCTGCCTGAGCGTTCCCGGCGTGTACTGCACCGTCCGCCGCCCCGAGCGCATCAAAGTCCGCTACTGGGACGAGACCTTCACTGAGCGTGAAGAAGAATTCGACAAGTTCGCCTGCCGGATGGTCCAGCACGAGATGTCCCACCTGGACGGCGTCCTCTTCACCGACCTCGTCGCCCCCATCCGCCGCAAGATGATCTCCAAGAAACTCATCAACATCTCCCACGGCAAGGTGGCCACCCGCTACAACGCCAAGGTGAAATAGGACTCTTGAACGCCAATTGCTCCGGTAATAACCGCTATTTGATAAAAGCCTCGTAAAGAGAGGTATTGGGAGTGCTTTTAGAAAACACTTTCTCCTTTAGTCGACGTTTGCGAGAACGGATAGTGGAAGAATTCACATTGAGAATTGTTGCTATGTTTTAGCTTTTGCCTGTCAGTCTTCCTGATGATATATCGGAAAAATGCTACCACATAGACTGTCGGGGCATTGATGGCTTAATGTACAGCGGAACTGTAAACTGTGACATCGATTTTGCATCAGAGCTGAATTCCTTCTGATACCTTCCCAAGGGAAGGGCGTTATGAGCGCACATCAAATAGCGAGGGCTCCGCAATACGACAGAGCCCTCGGTTCATCAGGCAAAAAGCCTTTGATTATTTCTTCCAGTAATTCTCTATTTCCTCGAGGCTCTTGCCGGTGGTCTCGGGTACCCATTTGTACATAATGAACAGATACGGCAGGCACATGAAGGCGAAGAGGAAGAAGGTTCCTGCAGGAGTGAGAGTCTCCAGCATCCAGGGGGTGAGCTGGCCGATTAGGTAAGTTCCAACCCACAGGGCAAGGCCTGCAACGGACATAGCAAGGCCGCGCACCCTGTTGGGGTACATCTCGCTCAGGAGCACGAACACAACGGCGCTGATGGAGATTGCCGTGCAGAACACGTAGAGCAGGAAGAAGACCAGCAGGAACCAGGTGGGCAGGGTGCCGAGTGAGAAGTACAGGCCGATCATCAGAAGGCAGGCAATCATGCCGCCTACGCCCCACCAGACAAGTTTTTTGCGGCCGACCTTATCGATAATAAGCAGTGCAATAACCGTTGTAAGCATATTCACAACGCCAACAAGCACTGTAGAAAGCAGCGAGCCTTCGCCGCTCAGGCCTGCGTCCATGAAGATCTTGGGCCCGTAATACAGCACGGCGTTAACTCCCATGAACTGGCCGAGAATGGCGATGGCCGAGCCGATGAGAACGGCCTTGAAGATGCCTGGCTGAAGGAGTTCCTTCCACTCGCTCTTGACTTCTCCGGCAATGGAGGCACGTGTGGCCTCCAATTGCTCCTTTGCTCCTTCGGGCTCAAGATAGATGCGCTGCAGCACGCCGAGCGCCTTGTCTTCCTTACCCTTGACGATGAGCCAGCGGGGACTCTCCGGAATGAAGAATATGACGATGAAGAACAGAAGGTCGGGAATTGTTTCACTTCCCAGCATGCCGCGCCAGTACTCGTTGTTCATCATTCGGGAGCCAAGGGCAGGGTCTGTGGCGTCCAGCGTTGCCCCCTTGAGTATCAGATAGTTAACAAGGTACGCCAGAAGGAAGCCGATGGTAATGGCGAGCTGGTAGAGCGACACCAGCGTGCCACGCTTTTCCGGCACAGCCACCTCGGAAATATATATGGGCGATACGATTGAGACGACACCGATTCCGAATCCGCCTATCATCCTGAAAACCACCAGCTGTGCAAAATCTGCACATACGGCGCAGCCGATGGCGGAAATGCTGAACATTGTGGCCGATATGAGCATTGTAAGCTTGCGGCCCAGATTGTCGCTCAGCAGGCCGGCAACGGCTACGCCTATTATGGAGCCGATAAGCGCGCATCCCACATACCAGCCCTCAAGGCCGGTGCTGAGGCCGAACTGCGCTTTTACTATTGCTGTGGTGCCGGAAATCACGGCCGTGTCGTAACCGAAGAGAATGCCTCCAAGGGCAGCTACAATACACAGGAATACGACGTATCCCATGTTGACTGTTTTGTTCATGAGCATTAGTGTTTAGTGCATGCAAATGTACCAAAATTTTGTTATTTTTGTGGTACTATGACCAAAAGTGATTTTTCCGCCATGGCGGCCCGCTACCGCCACGAGCTTTACTCCAGCGTACTTCCCTTCTGGCTGGACAATTCCCAGGACAAACAATACGGCGGCTACTTCACCTGCCTTGAGCGTGACGGCTCCGTCTTCGACACAGATAAATTCGTATGGCTCCAGGGCCGCGAGGTCTGGATGTTCGCCATGCTGTACAACAAAGTAGAGAAGAATCCCCGCTGGCTGGAATGCGCCCTGCAGGGAGGAGAATTCCTCCTCAGGAACGGGCACGACGGCAACTTCGACTTCTATTTCTCCCTCAACCGGGAAGGCAAGCCGCTGGTGCAGCCATACAACATTTTCTCCAATACCTTCGCCTGCATGGCATTCGCCCAGCTGGCGGTAGCCACGGGAGATGCCAAGTGGACAGACGCCGCCCGCAAGACCTTCCAGCGCATACTTGACCGCCGCTCCAACCCCAAGGGCATATGGGCAAAGGGCTACCCCGGCACCCGCCCAATGAAAGACTTCGCCCTTCCCATGATCATCTGCAACATGGCTCTTGAGATAGAGCCCATAATAGAAGACAAGTCACTGCTGGACAAGACAATAGAAGAAGCCCTGCACGAGGTGTTCGACGTATTCTACCAGCCAGACCTGGGCGTAATGGTAGAGAACCTTGCCCCGGACGGCACGCTCCTGGACTGCTTCGAGGGCCGCAAAGTCAACCCCGGTCACGACCTTGAGGCCCTCTGGTTTATGATGAACCTCGGCCTGCGGCTGGGCCGTCCCGAGATCATCACCAAGAGCATGGACATCGCCCTCCGCGTAATAGAATACGGCTGGGACAAGGAATACGGCGGAATCTTCTATTTCATGGACCGCCTTGGCCACCCAACCCAGGAACTTGAGTGGGACCAGAAACTCTGGTGGGTACACCTTGAGGCCGCAATCTGCATGATCAAAGGCTATCAGCTCACTGGCAACAAAAAGGCCCTGGACTGGTTCCTGCGGCTGGACGACTACCTATGGTCCCGTTTCAAAGACCCCGAGTATCCCGAGTGGTACGGCTACCTCAACCGGCGCGGAGAAGTCCTTCTCCCGCTCAAGGGCGGCAAGTGGAAAGGCTGTTTCCACGTGCCCAGAGGCCTGTATCAGATAGGCAACATCCTTCAGGAAATCGCAGACAATAAATAAGTTATGAAACGCCTCACCGCCATCATCGCACTCGCTGCCGCCGCTGCGGCATGCTCTTCCCCCAAGACAGGAGACGTTCCTGTATACCTTGATCCCGCCCGTTCGGTAGAGGAAAGGGTGGCCGACGCCCTCCCCCGCCTCACCACAGAGGAGAAAGTGGCTCTCACGCACGCACAGTCCAAATTCAGTTCACGCGGCGTACCCCGCCTGGGCATTCCCGAGGTCTGGTGCACCGACGGTCCCCATGGCATCCGTCCCGAGGTTCTCTGGGACGAGTGGGACCAGGCCGGCTGGACCAACGACTCCTGCACAGCCTTCCCCGCCCTCAGCTGCCTTGCAGCCACCTGGGACAGGGATATGGCTCTTCTGTTCGGCCGCAGCATAGGACAGGAGGCCCGTTACCGTAAAAAAGACATTCTGCTGGGGCCCGGAGTAAACATCTGCCGCACCCCGCTCAACGGCCGCAACTTCGAGTATATGGGTGAGGATCCGTTCCTCGCCGGCCAGATGGTGGTACCCTATGTAACCGGAGTACAGGAAAACGGCGTTGCCGCGTGCGTAAAGCACTTCGCGGTGAACAACCAGGAAGTCCGCCGCACCGCTACCAGCAGCAACCTGGACGACCGCACGCTCTACGAGATCTACCTCCCCGCCTTCGAGGCCGCCGTACGCAAGGGCGGCGCCTGGGCCATAATGGGCTCCTACAACCTCTACAACGGCCAGTTCAACTGCCACAACAAGCGCCTCCTGCTCGACATCCTCAAGGGCGAATGGGGCTTTGACGGAGTGGTAGTGAGCGACTGGGGCGGCTGCCGGGACGACGACGAGGCCATCGTGAACGGCCTCGACATGGAGTTCGGCACCTGGACCAACGGCCTTACCGGAGCGGCATCGGACGGCTACGGCAACTATCACCTTGCCAATCCTTACCTGCAGCGACTCGCAGACGGCCGTGCCACTACCAAAGAACTGGACGACAAAGCAACGCGCGTGCTCCGCACCATCTTCCGCACATCAATGGCAAGCGAGCCCCACTTCGGCAGCTTCAACTCCCCCGAACACTACGCAGCGGCACGCAAAATCGCCGCTGCCGGCACTGTGCTGCTGCAGAATAACGGCGTGCTGCCACTCCGCGTTCCTGACGGCGGCAAGCTCGTCGTGATCGGAGAGAACGCCGTAAAGAAAATGGTTGTGGGCGGCGGCTCCTCCAGCCTCAAGACAAACTACGAAATCGCACCCCTGGAGGCCCTGCAAGAGGCTTTCCCGGGTGCCAATGTGGTATGGGAGAGAGGCTACGTGGGAGACACCTCCACCTCATACAACAAGGTCGATACCGGTCAGGACCTGAGCGAATCGCGCAGCGCCTCCCAGCTCCTTGCAGACGCTTTAAAGGCTGTTGAAGGCGCAGACGCTGTTGTCTTCATAGGCGGCCTCAACAAGAGCGAAGGCCAGGACAACGAAGGCACAGACCGCTCAGACACCATACTCCCCTACGGTCAGGGAGAAGTAATCGAGGCCATTGCGGCGGCGGTTCCGTCACTGGTGGTGGTAAACATCTCCGGTTCGCCCGTATCAATGCCCTGGGCTCCCAAGGTCGGAGCCATCGTACAGGGCTGGTACGGCGGTTCAGAAACGGGACATGCGCTTGCAGACGTGCTCACCGGCGCCGTCAACCCTTCGGGCAAACTTCCGTTCACCCTTCCCGCAGCACTCTCAGACGGCCCTCTCAAGACCGAGCGTCAGTACCCCGGCATACGCGAAGAGGGCAAGGAATGGTGGCAGGAATACTACGACGAGGGCGTGTTTGTCGGTTACCGCTGGTACGATACAAAGGGCATCCCCGTATGCTTCCCCTTCGGCCACGGTCTGAGCTACACTACGTTTGAATACGCGGCAGAGAAGCTCTCAAAGGCTGCAGCGGCCTGCTCGGGCAGCTATCCTGTTGCTTCAGACGCGCTTGACAAGGTTGTTGCAAGCGTCTCACTCAGCGTCAAGAACACCGGCAGCGTAGACGGCGCAGAGGTGGTTCAGCTTTATGTTGCTCCTCCCGCAGGCGGTGTAGAGCGTCCCGCCAAGGAGCTCCGCGGCTTTGAGAAAGTATTCGTAGAGGCAGGAAAGGCAGCTTCCGTGAGCATTGACGTGCCCGTCCGCGCCTTCACCCGTTTCGACGAAGCCTCTCACTCCTGGGTTGTAGATCCGGGCGAGTGGAAAGTCCTTGTGGGCAGTTCTTCGGCCGATATCCGCTGGGAAGGAACCATCAATGTGAAATAAAGCACGTCTTTTTTGAAATTATTGCTATCTTGCAGGGTTGAAAAATAATTGACTGAATCATGAAACGTATTCTTTTCTTTACCATGCTTGCCGCAGCACTTCTGTGCTCCTGCAAAAAAGACAAAGACGCAGGCGCCCCTTCCATCTCCTGGGCCGCCAACTCCGGTTTCGCAACAATGGAAATCGCCCCCGGTGCAGACGGCGCCATCTCAATCGCAGCACCCGGCCTCATAGAGAGCCTCACCATCACGCTTGGTCTGGGAGACCTCAATCTTGCGGCCAATCCTTACATCGACCTCAGCTCCAACAAGTCCACGGGCGGCAAGAACCCCGTCTTTGACGTAATAGACGACAGCAAAGTGGCATCATTCCTCCAGAGCATGGGAATGAGCGCCGGCAGCGGACTGCGCGGCAAGAGCCTCGCAAACCTGGACCTTCTCGCCATACTGGACAAACTCACTGAAGGCCAGCCCCTGTCCAACAACACCACTTTCACGCTCACAGTCAATGTCATAGACAAAGAGGGCAAGACAGACAACAAGGTTGCCAAGTTCCACTTCACCTCAGAGCCTTCGTTCAGCTGGGACGGAAATACCAAGTTCGAGACCATAGACCTTAACGGAGCAGAAGTCCCTTGCAGGATCAAGGTCAGCGCCCCCGGCAAGATTGCCAAGCTCACCGTAAAACTGGACCCCAACGCAGACTCCAAGCTCGTAGAGTACATCCAGAACAGGACCACCGGCAGTTCCCTCACCATAGACCTGGTAAACGACGAGAAGGTGGCAGATTCCTTCAAAGACTACTTCCCCAGCGGCAAGAACGTTACGGGCAAGTCAGACGTCACCCTCAACTTCGCCTTCATGTTCGCCCAGCGCTACGACCTCGGTGCAGCCACCAACGTCTTCACCATCTACGCACAGGACCAGAACGGCAAAGACGCCAGCGTACAGGTAAAGTTCAAGAAATAAAAAAATTATAGTATCTTTGCGGCCGGTTTGCCCAAAAGCAAGCCGGCTTTTATTATGAAATTTGAATACGTAAAACCTGAATCCCTGGCCTTGGATTACTTCCCGGAGTCCTACATGTGCGCTACCAGCGACCGTGACAGCTCCCTGCAAGACTACGACGAGGACAGCGAAAACAATTTCTTCTCCGGGCTATGAAAAAAATTGTCAGCATCTTGGCTTTTGCGGCCGCAATCCTTGCCGCATCCTGCGAGAAGAAAGCAGCAGAAACAGAAATCCCCGCGCAGGAACCCGAAATGGTTCCGGCAAGCGTAACCGCCACAATAGCAGAAACAAAGGTCTCCCTAAGCGGAGTTTCTCCCCAGTGGAGCAAGAATGACCAGATAGCGGTTTATACCACTTCCGGTTCCAAGTGTTCTTTCACCACTCAGGACAGCGGCAGCACCGCGGTCTTCAGCGGCACCAAACCCGAAGGGAGCACTCTCGGCTTTGCGGTGTATCCTTACAGCGCAGCGGTTAGCGTATCATCCGGTACCTATACCCTCAGCGTTCCCGCAGAGCAGGACGGAAAGCTCACCAACGCTGTAATGGCCGCCAAGGCTGGCGCAAACGGCGAGACCTTCGCATTCGAGAATCTTAGCTGCGTGGTAAAACTCAACATCCCCTCGTCTCTGAACATCCGCAAAGTGGAACTCGTGAGCGACTCCGCCCTGAGCGGCAACTTCACGGTAAACGGCAGCACGCTTGCAGTTACGGCTCCCTCTTCCCCTTCGGAAGCGGCCAAGACCGTAAGCGTTTCCAGCTCCAGCGCCCTGAGCGGAGATGTGCTCATCGCCATCATCCCCTCCAGCGGTAAGAACCTGCAGATGGTCCTCACCAATGCCTCCGGCAAGTGCGTGCTCATCAGCAAGGATCTGGGCTCCGCCCTCACAAAAGGACATATCAAGAACCTTGGTTCCGTACCCACCGGAATCACTTTCAGCGACGTTGCCAAGATAGGATCCAGCACCTCCAGCCAGTCCACCGCCACCGCCTCCCAGCCCAGCAAGCCCCAGATTATCAACGGAGACTTCGAGACCTGGTCTGTAGACGGTGTAAACCTTCCCACAAACTGGAACTCGTTCCAGACAGCCGGAGGTTCCCTTGCAAGCAGTGGATATGATTCCGGCAACCGCCAGGTTCAGAGGAATACAGACAAGCGCCCGGGCTCAAGCGGCAATTACTCCTGCCTCATCTGGTCACGGAGGATTTACATCAAGATAATTGTCGTTATTGCCGACGTTGTGGCCCAGGGCAACCTAACCACAGGGCAAGTCATAGCCGGCAATATGGACGCAACCGGCACGGGAAACTACAACAAAACAAGCCGCAACCAGACTGATAAGAGTACAGGTAACCCCCTGTATTCCACATTCACCGGACGTCCCGACTCAATGGCTGTATGGGTGAAATTCATCCCTTACGGCACAGACTCCGCTCATCCGTATGCAAAGGTAGAAGCATTCCTGCACGACAACAGCGACTACCAGAGAGGATACAACGCTGCCGACTGCACCGGCGGAACCGTAATTGCGCAAGCCGTCAACAATACCCTGCAGAAGACCAACAGCGAGTGGAAGAGGCTCTCTATACCTTTCACATACAGCAGCACTTCCAACCCCAGCTACGCCCTTATCAACATAGCGACGAATGCTTACCCGGGCGGCGGCAATGCCGAAAAGAACTCCACAGATGTTACCAAAGCCGACAGGCTCTACATCGACGACCTTGAGATGATCTACAACCGCTTCAATCTCAAGACTTCAAGCACCGGCTGGGCAACTCTGTGCCTTAACTACGACGCGCTGGTTCCTTCAGGCGCCACCGCATACATCGTCACCAAGGTGGCTTGCGGCTACGCCAGCCTCAAGGAAATCCCCGCGGGCACCGTAATACCCAAGAATACCGGAGTGCTGGTAAAGGGCAGCGCCAACACCACTTACGCATTTAACGGCAGCGCATCAGACATCAGCGGAAAGACCAAGGCAAGCGTGAGCGGCAACCTCCTCAGGGGAACGCTCTCCAATACTTCCAAGCCTTCCGGCACCTGCCGCGTCCTGTCCTCAGAGAGCAGCAGCAGCCTCGCGGCCTTCGGAGCCTTCACCGGTTCCACTATCGCAGCCAACACCGCTTATCTTACCCAGTAACAAGCACTGATCCATAAAATAGACCGGAGCCTTGAGACTCCGGTCTATTTTGTATAAGAGAGAAGGAACTAGATGGTTCCCTGCTCGAGCATTGCGGTTGCGACTTTCATGAAGCCGGCGATGTTTGCTCCCTTCACGTAGTCTACGGTGCCGTCGGGCTGGGTGCCGAACTTGACGCACTGCTCGTGGATGGACTTCATGATGAAGTGGAGCTTCTCGTCAACTTCCTTGGCATCCCAGGAGATGTGCTCTGCGTTCTGGGTCATTTCCAGACCGGAGGTGGCCACGCCGCCCGCGTTTACGGCCTTGCCGGGAGCGAAGAGTACGCCGTTATGCTGGAAATAGTGGATAGCTCCGGGCTGGCAGCCCATGTTGGAGACCTCGCAGCAGCACCAGCAGCCGTTTGCCTTGAGCTCCTTGGCGTCGTCTTCAGAAAGCTCGTTCTGGAAGGCGCAAGGGAGTGCGATGTCAACGGGGATGGACCAGGCTTTCTTGCCGGGGGTAAACACTGCCTTTCCGGGGAACTTGGTTGCCATATCCTCAACCATATTGCGGTTGGAGGCACGCATAACAAGCATGTAGTCAATCATTTCGGGGGTGATGCCGTCGGGGATGTGGCACACGCCGTCGGGACCGGAGATAGCGACTACCTTGGCGCCGAGCTCGAGGGCCTTGGTGGCTGCGCCCCAGGCTACGTTACCGAAGCCGGAGAGAGCGACCTTCTTATCTTTGATGTCCTTGCCTGCCTTGTGAAGGAGGTGCTGGGTAAAGTAGAGGGCGCCGAATCCGGTTGCCTCGGGACGAAGGATGCTGCCGCCCCAGGTGCCGCCCTTGCCGGTGAGAACGCCGGTGTTGTACTGACGGGCGAGCTTCTTGTACATTCCGTACAGATAGCCGATTTCGCGGCCGCCTACGCCTACGTCGCCTGCAGGGATATCCTGGTCGGGACCGATGCAGTTCCAGAGCTCAAGCATGAATGCCTGGCAGAAGCGCATGATTTCGTCGTTGCTCTTGCCAACGGGGTCGAAGTCGGAGCCGCCCTTCGCGCCGCCCATTGGAAGGGTGGTGAGAGCGTTCTTGAAGGTCTGTTCAAAGCCGAGGAACTTGAGCATCGAAGGGGTGACAGCCCTGTGGAAGCGCAGGCCTCCCTTGTAGGGACCGATGGCGCTGTTGAACTGGATGCGGTAACCGGTGTTGGTCTGCACCTCACCCTTGTCGTCAACCCAGGTAACCCTGAAGGAGAAGATGCGGTCGGGCTCTACCATACGCTCTACGATCTTTGCCTTCTCGAACTCGGGATGCTGGTTGTACACGTCCTCAATGGACTCGAGGACTTCCTGGACTGCCTGGAGATACTCGTTTTCTCCGGGATACTTGGCCCTGAGGCGGGCCATGATGTCTGTGGTTTTCATTTGTAGTGTTATAAAAAGTGGGTTATTCGACTTGCCATGTGGAACCGCTGTGAAGCAGTTCGTCCACGGTATGGATCTTTGATTTGAGCATTACGTCACGCACCTGGTCGCGCACGCCGTCGTCGTAGGTTATGTCCTTAACGTCGCGTATTACGCCAAGCGCCACGGGATAATCGGGTCCCTTCATGTCTGCAAGGGCCATATGGAGGCCGATGTAGTCTGTGTGGGCGTCGTGCACGAGGATATCTTCCTCCGTAAAGCCGCCTTCTCCTATGCGCACGGCCCTGATCTTGCGTCCGTCGTAGATAAGGCCCCTGTCGCGGTTCTTACCGAAGATCATCTTCTCGCCGTGGCGCAGGACTATGGTGTGGTCTGCTTTTACGGCGGGGTCTGACAGCTCCCTGTGTGCGCCGTCGTTGAAGATGACGCAGTTGGTGAGCATCTCCATTACGGAACAGCCGTCGTGAAGTGCTGCGGCAGTCATGATTTCCTCGTTCAGGGCGAGCTCTACGTCAAGCGAACGGGCGAAGAAGGTGCCCTTTGCTCCCAGGACGAGCGAGCCCGGGGTGAACGGGTGCTCCACAGTACCGTAGGGAGAGGTCTTGGTGATGGCGCCGAACTTGGAAGTGGGCGAATACTGTCCCTTGGTGAGGCCGTATATCTGGTTGTTGAAGAGGATGATGTTGATGTCGATATTGCGCCTGATGGCGTGGATGAAGTGGTTTCCGCCAATTGCAAGGGCGTCTCCGTCTCCGCAGGCCTGCCACACGGTAAGTGTGGGGTTGGCCACCTTGATGCCGGTTGAAACCGCAGTTGCGCGGCCGTGAATGCTGTGGAAGCCGTAGGTATCCATATAATACGGAAGGCGGGAAGAGCAACCGATACCGGAAACTACGACATAGCGCTCCCTGGGATATCCAAGAGCCTGACTCACCTTGGGAAGTGCGCGCTGAAGGGCGGCAAGAACCGCGTGGTCTCCGCAACCGGGGCACCAGCGGACGTCCTGGTCGGACTTGAAATCCTTGAATGTAAGACTTGCCATAACCTAAAGCTCCTTTTTAATTGCGTCCACAAGCTCGCTTACGAGGAAGGGCTGGCCCTGGACTTTGTTGAACTGGATGTACTCCTTCCCGGGGAGCTCCGCCCTCAGGAAAGCGGCGAACTGGCCGCTGTTGAGCTCGCATACGAGGATCTTGCTGAAGTGCGAGAAAACCTCCTCCGTATTGGCGGGCAGCGGGTTGATGAAGTCGAAATGGGCGTACGACACTGCGTCTCCGACCTCCTCTACAGCTGTGAGGATGTGGCCGAAAGTGCCGCCCCAGCCCACTACGAGCAAATTGCCCTCGGCCGGGCCGTGCACCACCTGGAGCTTGGGGAGGTCACGCGCAATGCGGGCAACCTTCTCTGCCCTCTCGTGCACCATGAGCTCGTGGTTGCGGGGGTCTGTGGAAAGGACGCCTTCGTGCGTCTTTTCAAGTCCGCCCACGCGGTGCTCGAAGCCTTTTTGGCCGGGGATGGCCCAGCGGCGGACCAGGGTTTCAGGATCCCTCTCGAAGGGATGGAACTTCTCCCCTTCTGCCAACGTACCCCTTACGAACGGGGGCTTGATGGCGGGATAGTCTGCCATTGACGGAATGAGCCAGGGCTCGCTGCCGTTGCCCAGGAAACCCTCGGAAAGCAGCATGACGGGAGTCATATGCTCAAGTGCTATCTTGGCGGCGGTGAAGGCTGCGTCGAAGCAATGTGACGGGGAATGCGCCGCTATGACGGGCATGGGGCACTCGCCGTTGCGGCCGTACAGGGCCTGGTTTAGGTCTGACTGCTCGGTCTTTGTGGGAAGGCCTGTTGAAGGGCCGCCCCTCTGGACGTCTATTACAACCAACGGAAGCTCTGCCATAACGGCAAGGCCGAGGGCCTCGGATTTAAGGGAAAGACCGGGACCGGAAGTGGTGGTGACTGCCAGGTTGCCGGCATAGCTTGCGCCGATGGCGGTGCAGATGCCCGCAATCTCGTCCTCTGCCTGCAAGGTCTTGGCGCCGAGACTCTTGTGAATTGCAAGCTCCTCAAGGATGGCCGTTGCAGGCGTGATGGGATATGAACCGCAGAAAAGAGGCAGGTTTGCCTTCTCCGACGCTGCAAGCAGGCCCCATGCGGTGGCCTGGTTGCCGGTGATGTTGCGGTACGTGCCCTTCTTGCGACCCTTTACGGGCGCAATAGTATAGGTGTTGGGAATTGCCTGGATGTTGGCGGCGTAGTTGAAGCCGTCGTTGAGCACCTTCTTGTTGGGCTCTATGAGCTCCGGATGCTTCTTGCTGAACTTGCGCTCCAGGTACTGGTAGATGAATTCAAGCGGACGGCTGTAGATGTAGCAGGCCATGCCAAGCGTGAACATGTTCTTGCACTTGAGGATGGCCTTGGCGTCCAGGCCGCTGTCTTTGAGGGACTCCTGGGTAAGGGAACTTATGGCCGCCACAATGATGGTGCGGTCTTCTATGTGAAGCTCCGTGAAGGGGTTGTCTGTCTTGAAGCCGGCGCGCTGCATGCCTTTTTCGTCGAAGGCGTCGCCGTCTACCAGAATCATTGCCGTGGGCTTGCACCACTTGGCGTTAGTCTTTAGTGCTGCCGGATTCATTGCGACTAGCATGTCGCAGAAGTCGCCGGGAGTGCCTATTTCGTCACTTCCTATGTGGACCTGAAAACCGGAAACGCCGGACAGCGTTCCGTGAGGGGCGCGTATCTCGGCGGGAAAATCGGGGAATGTGGATAGGGAGTTGCCGTAAATCGCCGACATATCAGCGAAAAGAGACCCGGTGAGCTGCATACCATCTCCCGAGTCTCCGGCAAACCTGAGTACAACATCCTGTAAGTCAACGACTTTATGTTGCATCTCTGTTTTAGTGTGTTTTAAGTGTTACTGCTGTTGAGTTTGAAGTTCTGCCTGTGCCTGTGCCTGAAGTTCTGCCTGGAGGCTTTCAAGGGTGCGTCCCTCGGGAATGCCAAGTGCCTTGCGGGCCGCTGCCGTGATGTCGTCGCTCTGTGCGGGATCAACATAAAGGGCGGTGGACTTGTCGAATACGAAGATGTACCCGGCCTTCTTGGCTATGGCCTCAACGGTCTCCTGCGCTTTCTGGTAGATAGGAGCCATGAGCTGCTGCTGTTGCTGCTGAAGCTCAGCCTGCACGTTCTGCTCGAACTCCTGGATGCGCTGCTGGATATCGGTGATCTCCTTCTCCTTTGCGGCGCGGGTAGAAGCTGCCCAGGTCTCCGCTTTCTGCTGGTACTGCTGATACTTGGAGTTGAACTCGTCGGCCATGGCCTGGTACGTCTCCTGAGCCTCCTTGCTGGAAGCGTTCATGGTGGCGCGGGCCTTGTCGGCCTCGGGCATCAGCTGCACGAGCTCTGAAAAGTTGACATGGGCGAATTTGGCCTGTGCCCCCGCTGTGAGGCTCAGGACTGCCAATGCTGCAACAAAAAGAATCTTTTTCATATCGTTCAAAACTTTAAAATTGTTGTCCTATAACAAAATGGAACTGGCTGCCGCCGTATTGCTTGTCGTCGAAGCCATATCCCCAGTCAACACCCAGGAGGCCTATCATGGGGAGGAAGATACGCACGCCAACGCCTGCGCTGCGCTTGATTTCGAAGGGATTGAAATTGCGGATGTCGCTCCAGCAGTTACCTCCCTCAAGGAAGGCCAGCACAAAGATTTGGGACTGAGGCTGCAGGATGACGGGATAACGCAATTCCACGGTAAACTTGTCGTAAACGTTGCCTGCATAAGTGGCGCTGGTACTGTAGGGCGACGTTTCCATTGGAGTTAGACGGTAGTTTTCGTATCCGCGCATGGCGATGATTTCCTGTCCGTAGGTCATATAGCCCGACATGCCGTCGCCGCCGAGCAGGAAGCCCTCGAACGGGGAATATCCCCAGTTGCGGTTGTAGTAGCCCAGGTAACCGAACTGCGCGCGTGTCATGATCACGAAGTCCAGAGAGGGGAAGATTTTGGTGTAAGTGGCGGCGGAGACCTTCCACTTGTGATATTCTATCCAACGGTAGCGGTTCTGGACCGTCCAGTTGTTGTAGTTGATGTCTTTCCAGCCGATGGGTTTGCCGTCACGCTCCGTGATTCTGCTTCCGGTAACCGGATCTATGTCTGCATGGCGCAGCAGGGAGAAAGGAGGCGTGAGAGCCACGGACAGCGAGATGTCCGATCCCTGACGGGGGTAGATCTGCTGGTCGGTGGAGTTTCGCATAAGGTTGACGGTGTAGCTGATGTTGTGCGAAACGCCGGTGTCGAAGATGAAGCCGCCGTAGCTCCAGTTCTTCAGGCGGTATGTCTGCCAGCTCAGGCCGTTGTACAGGACGAAGTAGTTGTCCGGCCACTTGAGGCGGGTACCGAGCGAAGCGGAGAAGCCCATGACCTCCATCTGCTCGTCATTACTGAGGATGCCGAGCCAGAGGTTGGAGTTGGTTGCCCTGGTGTAATAGCCTGATATGTTGAGCGATGTGGGCTTCTTGCCAAAGAGCCAGGGCTCCATGAAGTTGGCTGTGAGAGCCGTGTAATAAGAGCCGTTTGTCTGGAAGCGGAACGCCAGGTTCTGCGCGTCTCCAAGAGGGACGGGGCGCCAGGCGGTCTTGTCGAACAGCCTTGCGGTAGAGAAGTTGTTGAAGCTTACGCCCACGGTAGCCACGAAGGTTCTGCCGCCCCAGCCGCCGGAAAGTTCAAGCTGGCTTGAAGGCTTTTCCGTAACGTTGTAAACTATGTCTACGGTGTTGGTGGAGGGGTTGGGAACTATGGAGTAGCCGGTGTTGGGGTCTGCGATGGCCTCTGCGTCGAACTGGCCCAGGGAGGCTATTTCACGTATGGAACGCTCGAAGTCGGACTGGCTGAAGAGGTAACCGGGGCGGGTGAAGATCTGCCTGCGGACAACCTTCTCGCTTGTGAGGTCGTTTCCGTTGATGATGATGTTGCCCAGGGTTGCCTGCTTGCCCTCTGAGATGCGGAGCTCAACGTCTACGGAGTCGTTCTGGATGTTGGTTTCTACGGGGGTGATGTTGAAGAAGAGGTAGCCGTTGTCGCGGTAAAGCTTGGAAACGTCCATCTCGGTCTGCTTGCCGCCGCCGTAGATGCGCTTTTCCATCGATACCACGTCGTACACGTCTCCCTTGTTGATCTGGAGCACCTGGTTGAGGGCGTCTGAAGAGAAGACGGAGTTTCCCGTCCAGGATATGTCGCGGAAATAGTAGCGGTCTCCCTCTTCGAAAACGAGGTCTATGCCAAGGCGCTTGGGCTCTATGTAATAAATGGAATCCCGCACAAGACGGGCGTCGCGGTAGCCGGCCTCGTTGAAGGCGGTGATTGCGCCCTTCTTGTCGTTGAGGTACTCCTTATCGTTGAACTTCTTGCTGTTGAAGAAGTTGTAGATCTTGTTGGACTTGGTCTTCTTCATGGCGCGGGCGATCTTGAAATCGCTCACGTGCTCGTTGCCGATGAAGTTGATGTCTTTGATGCGGACGCGTTCACCGCGGTCTACATTGAAGTTGACCCGTATGGCGTTGGCCACTATGCTGTCTTTCTGGATCTCGGTGTTCACAGAGGCGTTGAGGAAACCCTTCTCTGCGTAATAGCGCTTTATTATGTCTGTGGCAGTTTTCTCGACATACTCGGTAAACTCGCCGCCGCGGCGCAGGTTGAGCCTGTCCTGGAGTTCTTTCTTGTCTCCGGACTTTATGCCGGAAAAAGTCCAGCGGGACACCCTGGGACGCTCTGTTATGACAATTTTGAAGAATGCCGAGTCTGCATTCGCGCTCAGATGGTCTATCTCAAGGGAAACGTCCTCAAAAAAGCGGCGGAGCCACAGGTTGCGGACTATGTTGTTTACGTCGTCTGAGGGAACGGTGATGGACTGGCCTTCCCTGAGGCCGGTAAGGTTGATTACCTGCTGTGAGCTTAAATAGCTGTTCCCCTCTACCGATATGCCGCCCACAATGTACTTGCGGGGGTGATTGTAATCCACCTCAACCTTGCCGTCCTGGGCACGGAGCCCAAGGCAGGAAAGAGCCAGCAAAGCAAAGGCGGCGAAGTATCTGCGAATCATCTTCATCCGATAAGGGTGCAAATATACGGAATTATTTCACTTTTCCGAAACGTCTGTCGCGGGAAGCATACTCCGACAGTGCAGCCAGATACTCTTCTTTTCTAAAATCGGGCCAAAGTACCGGGGTGAAGACAAATTCCGTGTATGCAAGCTGCCAGAGCAGATAGTTGCTTATCCGCTGTTCACCGGAGGTGCGGATCAGAAGATCCGGATCGGGGATGCCGGCAGTGACGAGATAATCCTCTATGTCTGAGCCGCCTTCTGCAGCCATGCGGCGTGCCGCCTGGCGTATGTCCCACTGGCCGCTGTAGCTCATGAAAACTATCATGGTCATACGCTTGCCCACGGAGGTGAGGGAGTCCATTTCGTCTATCACTGCGTTGAGCTCGGGGCTCAGGCGGGAACGGTTGCCAAGGACGATGAAATGGATGCCGTTGTCCAGGAAGGTCTTGAGCTCGTTTTTCATGCAGCGCATCATCAGCTCCATCAGGCCCGTAACCTCAGCCTGGGGG
>JAGCCD010000184.1 GCA_017651785.1 Bacteroidales bacterium | reverse complement strand
ATTCTATACGGCAGCCAATTACTACAACCGCTACACATCTTCCCTGCCGCTCGACCTGCCCCGCAACGGAAACGTTCTCCTCATAGACAGGAACTGGGCTCAGAATGACGACAGGCCCACTGCGACAGAGAGCGGCTACGAGCAGGCCGCTACGGATCCGCTGGAGGTAAAGATCACCTCAACCTCAGAGAATTACTACAACTTCATCGTAAATTACACCCTTGCGGGTGTTCCTTCCGCTGATGCCGGGCACGGGCTCATATTCAGCTATTCATACTCCTCGCCCACTTGCGATATTGTGGGCGAGGAAGGCAAGCTTCCAGGCCCCTCGCTCACAGGAAGCGGCACCGCCCTGCTGACCCAGTGCGTGCCCAACTCAATCCTTCGCCCGTCTGAGCCCTGCTACGTAAGGGCATACTGTTACGACCCGTCCCAGGGCACATATGTCTACAGCAGCGTCAGTACACTTACTCTGCCCGCGCAACCGGCTGCAAGCAGCATAGAACTCTCGCCAATGGACTCCCCTTCTGAGGGCATCTCCCTTGCGTCATTCACGGCGGACGGTTCCATTCACGGTTTCTGCGCCCACGCAAACTGCTCCGGCTCCGTCAGGCTTGCCGTAAACAACGCCCCTCTCGGCGCAGCCTCGGCCAAATCCATGAGCAGCCAGCAGGCATCCTGCGGCGCATCAGTGCTCCTGAACGGACAGATCTTCGGGTCTCAGGGGAACATAGGCATTGCGTACAGCGAAGGCTCTCTGCGCTACAACAATTCTTCGTCCGAGGGTATAGCCAACTGCCGGGGATACAGCAACAGCTACACAACCACCTGGCAGCCCGTAACGAGGGCGATACTGGGGGTCGACGCATCCGGCAAACCCGGCGCGTACTGGTGCTCGCTTATAAACGGCGTGCCGTATTTCTTCAACCGTCCCATACCCGCGGGAACGGCGGGCAGTTACATCTATCCCCAGGTCTCCGCAACTTCCGGCCCCGGACCGGCAATGGGCTGGGCACCGCAGGAGGCCCTTTCCACCGGGCCCATGCTCCTGTACGGAGGCAACGTCTGCGTGTCTGAAGACCGCTTCCAGACAGGCGTATACTATACAAATTACGAGCTTTGGGAAACCACGTCCGGCAACATCTACGGTTCGTCCCGGCCTCGTTCCGCAATAGGTTATGTTTCCGCCACCTCCGAGATATACCTGGTGGCAGTGACCTCAAACATCACACTTACCCGTATGGCACTGATAATGAAAAGCTTGGGCTGCGACTACGCAATGAATCTGGACGGCGGCGGATCTACCCAGATGTATGTAGCCGGAACGGGCGAGCTCACCTCCAACGCAAGGAATGTAAAGTCCACCGTAGGATTTTTCAACCGTTGACATAACTTTTTAATTCCGGTCCTTTCAATATTAGGAGATATTTAGTATATTTGCAATTGTAACACCACACTGCACCACAGATAAAATACCATAAACCAATACCTCTTCAAAATGAAAAAAATCGCATTGTTCAGCATCCTAGCGCTCGGTATCCTAGCGCTTGCGTCATGCCAGAAGGAGAAAGAGATCGTCTCTTCTCCCGGAGAAGTAATCATCACCGCCTCCAGGACCGCCACGCCCACCAGGAGCTTCCTTGCTGCTGAGACTGGCGACGACGGAGCAGTATCCTACCCCATCCTCTGGTCGGCTCCCGACAAGATTCTGGTAACCTATGCCGGCGTTTCCGCCGCCACTTTCACGTCCAAGAACACTGAGCCCGCAGACGATGCCGTCTTTACCGGCAAGCTTCCTGAGGGAGAAGGCTTCCTTTACGGTATCTACCCGGCAGAGAGTGGCAACAGCGTAGACGAAGACGGCTACTTCTCCATTCTTTTCCACAATGAGCAGAATGGTGTAGAGGGCAGCTTCGACCCCGACGCATTCCCGGCCGTAGCCTTCTCAGAAAACAACCACCTCGCTTTCCAGAACATCTGCGGCCTGGTTCAGTTCAAGGTTGCCGCGAGCGATGTAAAGAGCGTCGCTCTCAAGAGCTATGGCAGCACCGTGGAGCCTTCTCCCGCGCCTACACGCCAGACAGACGTTCCTTCAGACCTCGTAGGCGGAGAGCTCCGCATTTCGCTTGAAGGCGAGCCTGTTCTTATTGACTATGAGGAAGTCCTGGACTGCATCACCCTCTCCGCTCCCGACGGCGGCTGCTTCGACCCTGAAGCAACATACTATATCGCCGTTCCCCCCTGCTCCCTGATGGACGGTGCAGTATTCACACTTACCCACGAGAATGACGGCGAAGAAAAGGCAGAAGACGTATTCATCAAGGGTTCCCTGTCGGTGGAGCGCAGTAAGGTACACGATGCCGGCATACTTGGAGAAGACCCCGGCGAAGAGCCCGATCCGGAGCCGGAGCTGGTCCCCTACCTTGAGCAGGTCTGGGCCCTTGAATCCGATGATTCCGATCTCTGGACGTCTCAGATCACCGCCATATCCGTCACCCATCCTGACGGCTACGGCATGGTTCGCTCCATCGCCATGGACGATGACTACATCTACCTTCCCAAGTCTTCCGCCTGGGCTGCAATTGCGGCAGTGAGCATTGAAGATCCCACAGTTCAAGTAAAAGGAAACGTGAGCGGAATAGAAGGCGGCACTTTCGCAACAAGCTGCGCCCGCATGATTCCGAATACGGATGCATCAGTCAACGGAGGCAATGACATACTCCTGGTGAGCAACCTCACTTCCAGCACCACAGATGTAGCCCTCACCGTTTATGCATATACTTCAGGAATCTCCGCAGCGCCTGTCGTCCTGTGCCAGTTCGCCTGGGATGCCGCCAACGAGACCACAGACTGGCGCCGCTACGGAGACAGGTTCTTCGTCACCGGATCATGGCAGGACGGAAAACTGTACTTCCCCTCCTTCAACGCTAACAAGAGCGTAATACTCTCCGTAGCCAACGGACAGCGCACTGCCGTTACCCAGATAACCGCTCCCGACCTCAGCCCCGATGGAATAAAAGACCTTACAGTCTGTCCTGCAACAGGCAATATTTTGCTTCACAACTCCTCTATCGGCAATCTCGTCGCCTCAACAGGCAATATAGTCAACGGTTGGAATGAGTATTCCCTGGTTTACGCCAGTGATTGGGCCATAGGTACATGGGGGTATAATTTCTTCAGTTTCAACGGCGCTGATTACTTTGCAGAAGTGTACCTGAGTGGGGGAGACGCTTATCTTGAGGTATCAGAAGACTTGGGCAGTCTTGAGGCTGTCCTTCCCGCTCCTCATACCATAGTTGACTCCGAACTTCTTTACGGCGGTTCCTTCGCAGACTGCTGCGTCAGGACAATCGGTGACGTGACTTACCTTGCCGCGCTTGTCCAGGACGGCGGCCTGTACCTGTACAAACTCATCCTTAAGGAACAGGCCCCGGATATCGAGCCCGAGCCCGAGCCCGCTCCTGCAGCACCTGTATCTGCACGCCATCGCAGATGAAAACAACAACTAACAAGAGAGAATATTCGGCCCCGCTGGCAGATTACGGGATCATTCCCCGTAATCTGCTATGCGAGAGCATAATAGACGGTGGCCTGGAAGACCTCACTGAAGAAGAATGGACTCTTTAACTGCAAACACCATGAAAAAGTCAGCGATATTCGGCCTTGCCGCCATTGCACTGCTTTCTCTGGCAGCCTGCAATAAAGAGACGGACTTTGCGCCCTCTCCTTCAGAGATTACCGTTACTGCAACCAGTGACGGTGCAACCCGTACCGCCGTGCAGAGCAACGGCAAGAGCGTCTGGTGGAGCCCCGCAGACAAGATAGACGTCTTCTGCGGCCCGGGAGACACTCCAGCGGTATTCACCGGGCAGAATACAGAAGCTGCCGCCACCGCTTCTTTCAAGGGAGAACTCCAGGTTACCGAGGGACTGAAGTTCTATGGTATCTACCCGTCTTCCACTTACAGCTCCATAGATGAAGACGGAAACGCAACCGTCTATCTTAAGCCTTCCCAGAAGGCCGTAGCCGGCACGTTCGGTCCAGACATCTTCCCTGCTGTCGCTGTTTCAGACAACACTACACTGAGCTTCCGCAGCGTTGCCGGTGGAATAAAATTCTCCGTAGCGGAAGAGAGCGTTACCAGTGTCGTCTTCAGAGGCAATCACGGAGAACTGATTGCCGGAGTGGCCAATGTTAACACCAGTGACGGCAGTATCAACAGTACAGAAGCCGCAGATGGGTATTATATTACCGTCACGGCTCCCGATGGCGGATTCAAGAAAGGTGAGGTATACTATGCCATCATGCTGCCCGCCTTGTTAAGAGACGGAATTACAATAGTCCTCAAGAACGGGTCTAAGGAGGTAGCGTCTATTACTACCGGCAAGTCGCTGGAAGTCAAACGCGGAGTCATTGCCAATATCGGTGTACTCGGAGAAGCTCCGGAACCCGGATCTCCCGTAGAGAGGGTTTGGGGCCTGTATTCCACAGCAGATGCTTCCTGGAACGAGTTCTACGGCGGCATGCCGGACACAGACCGCAACGTCGCTATGGACGATGAGTACATCTACGTCGCAGAAACGCGCACAGACGCAGCGAAACTCTGGGCAATCTCAATAGCCAATCCCAACAATGTAAAGGCCGTAAATGTAGATGGTGTGGACGGAGGTTTCTGGAAGCTCGCCTGCCCCAGGGTAATAAACGACGCCGGCGGTAACGGTTACCTCCTCTGCAGCAATATGAACACCACCGGAGAAACCAATGCGGATCCAAAGCTGTATGTCTGGTGGGACGGCATAGACAGCGCTCCCACAGCATACACAATGAACTGCAGCACTCCGTACGAACGAATAGGAGATACCTGGAGTTTCTGGGGTACGTTAGACAAGGGCATGCTGCTCATGACCTCCACCACCGGCAATGTCCGTATGTGGAAATGGGGCAACAAGATCCTCACCAACGGCACCTGGGTAGACAGCCGCTATGTCATCACACCCAATGAGGAAAACGAAAACGGCGGAGTGGGCGCATTCTATCCCTATCCGGACGACAAGAACCACGGCATCTACAGTGTACGTGACAACCGTCAGGCCTGTTCCGCAGCGATAGAGGACGGAAAAGACGCATGGACCGCCCCTGGCGGCACCCTGCTCAACGTAAGTCCGCTCGGAAGCAACTACTTCCTCAATGCTGCCAGCTTCCAGTTCATTCCCTACAACGGCAAGAAGTATCTGGCCTATACAAGATGTGTCGACGGCTCCGACGGCCGCCTCGCCATTACCGAGGGCACCGCAGATGATACCTGGCCGCAGGTTGTCGCCCGCCGTCATTCCGGAGAACTGCTCTATATGGCAGCCATCCAGAACAACACCGAGCAGGACGGCCTGGACGAGTCCGGCAACGGACGCTACTCGGGCAACAGCGGAATGGACATCGCATGGAGAATCATCGACGGGAAGCTTTATATCGCCTGCGTAAAGCAGAACGTAGGTCTGAGCCTCTTCAGAGTTAATTAACTCTTTCTAGCTTTTTCTTTTTGGACCTCCGGGAGTTCGCTTCCGGGGGTCTTTGTATCCGGATTATTGCTACATTTGCCCTATGAGACATTCTTTCGTTTTGGCATTGCTTGCGGCCGCATGCCTTTCGGCCTGCATTTCACCTCAGGAGAAGGCCGCAATGCAGCTTGCGCGCCGCGTTGCGCCTCAGTACGCAGACAATCTGGTATTCCGTCACTGCCCGGACACAACGGACAGCTACTCCATAGAGGCCAAGGGGCAAAAGGTACGCATAAGCGGCAGCAACGTCAACTCAATGGCCGCAGGACTGGGCAGATATCTGAGGGATGTTTGCGAGGCCGATGTGAGCTGGTACAAAGAGCAGCCCGCAGAACTTCCAGCGGTGATGCCTTTGCCGGACAGCGCCATTAGCTGCAAGGCTCTCGTCCCAAGGCGTTTCTTCCTGAACTACTGCACCTTCGGCTACGAAATGCCCTGGTGGCAGTGGGACCAGTGGGAGCATTTCATTGACTGGATGGCGCTGCAGGGGATCAATCTTCCGCTCGCAATTACGGGACAGGAATCCGTATGGCAGGAGGTATGGCGCTCATTCGGCATGTCTGACGGGCAGATAAGAGCCTGGTTCACAGGACCGGCGCACCTCCCCTGGCACCGCATGTGCAATATAGACGGGGTTGACGGCCCCCTTCCCCAGGGATGGATAGACGCACAGGAACAGCTTCAGAAGCGCATCATCGCACGCGAACGCGAGCTCGGAATGAAACCCGTACTCCCAGCCTTTGCAGGCCATATTCCGGCAGAATTCAAGGAACTGTATCCCGAAGCGCAGATTACCGATATCACCCATTGGGGCGGCTTTGACGCGGATTACCTGCCGCACTTCCTGTCGCCTCAGGACACTCTGTACGCGGTGATACAGAAGAAGTTCCTCGAGGTCCAGACGCGCAAATACGGCACAGACCACATCTACGGCTTCGACCTCTTCAACGAAGTGGATCCACCGTCATGGGACCCGCAGACCCTGGCTGCTTACGGAGCACAAGCGTACGGTACGGTTGCCGCAGTGGAACCTGATGCTGAATGGCTCCAGATGGGCTGGATGTTCTATTACGACCGCGCCCACTGGACCCGGGAGAACATAGAGGCTTACCTGGGTGCCATCCCCCGCGGCAAAGTCACCATACTGGATTATTATACGGAAAACGTCCCCGTCTGGAAGCTCACGGACTCCTTTTTCGGCCAGCCTTATGTATTCTGCTACCTTGGCAACTTTGGCGGCAACATCCGGCTCGCGGGGCCGTTCCACACTGAAAGTGAAAGAATTACGGAGGCGCTGCAAGAAGGTGGCACAGGCGGCATAGGCTGCACGCTGGAGGGCTTCGGACTCAACCGATGGCTTTACGAGTACGTGCTTGAGCGCGCCTGGAGCGGATGCGGAAACGACGCGCAGTGGCTCGCCGGACTGGACCGCCGCCATCACAGTCCCGACGGATTCTGGCAGGCAATGGCAGACAGCGTATATCTGCGCGGCTCCTTCTCCGAGTGCGCGCTCATATGCGGCCGTCCGTGCCTTATGTCGTACTACAACTGGAGGGTAATCCATACCACCCCCTACGAACACGGAGTGCTGCTGCGCGCCTGGAAGAAGCTCTTGGAATCCCCTTCGGAATCAGAGGCTTGGCAGTCCGACGCCGTTGCGATCGGCTGTCAGGTGATTGGCAACCGCTTTGCAGAGCTTAGGGACGAATTCTCCAGGGCGTACTTCTCGCACGACATCGCACTAACCGAGGAACTTGCAGCCAGGATGAAGTGCCTTCTTAAGGATGCCGACTCTCTTGCGGCTTGCCACGAACGCTTCCGGCTCGACAGATGGATTGCCGATGCCGAAGCCTTCGCAACGTCGGAGGAAGAGAAAGCGTACTATCGCCACAACGCCTGGCACATAATCACCACCTGGGGCTACGGGCAAACCCTCAACGACTACGCGAGCCGCCTCTGGAGCGGCCTGGTAAGCCATTATTACGCCCGCAGATGGGAGCTGTTCCTGGACGAAGTCATAAAAGCCATGAACGAGGGGTATCTGTTCAGCCAGAAGGAGTTCGACATTGTGTGCTGGAACCTGGAAAGGCAGATGGTGCAGGAAGCGGCCTCCGTTCAATGCCCGGAGCCCGCAGCGGATGTGAGCGCCCTTTGCAGGGAGATTCTGGAACGGCTATAGGCAGCTGGCGTCCAGCACTTCGGCAATGTCCCTCACGGGACGGTCAGAGTAACGGGCGAACGT
>JAGCCD010000183.1 GCA_017651785.1 Bacteroidales bacterium | reverse complement strand
GCCGTAGACAGCATGGGAAGGTCGTTTGCACCGTCTCCCACTGCGATTGTCTGAGCCAGGTTCACCTTCTCCATCTGGGCTATAAGCCTCAGGAGGTCTGCCTTGCGGCGGCCGTCGACCACCTCTCCCACATAGCGTCCGGTGAGTTTGCCGTCGTCCCCGATCTCAAGCTCGTTGGCGTACACGTAGTCTATGCCGTACTTGCGCTGCAGGTACTCGCCGAAGAAAGTGAAGCCGCCGGACAGTATGGCAATCTTGTATCCGCAGGTCTTGAGGACGGACATCAGGCGGTCTACGCCCTCTGTTACGGGCAGATTCTCGGCTATGTCCTGCATAACCGATACGTCTAGGCCCTTGAGCAGGGAGACACGGCGGGTAAAGCTTTCCTTGAAGTCTATCTCTCCGCGCATTGCGCTCTCTGTAATGGCGGCCACCTCCTTATACACTCCGTGACGGCGTGCGAGCTCGTCTATGCACTCGGCCTGGATGAGGGTGGAGTCCATATCGAAGCAGATCAGGCGCCTCATCCTGCGGTACATATCGTCTTTCTGGAAGGAGAAGTCGAAGCCCATCTCGGGCGATAGTTTCATCAGTTCCGACTGAAGGACCTCGCGGTCAGACAGGGTACCGCGGACGGAGAACTCTATGCACGAGCGCACCGTCTTCACGGGGTTGCGCAGGCTCATGCGGCCGGTGAGGCGCCTTATGTTGTCGATGTTTAGCCCGTGTGCCGCAACGACTTTTGCCGCGGCTTCGATTTGAGTGGCACCTATGCTGCGCCCGAGTATGGTGAGGATGTAGCGGTTCTTGCCCTGGCGGTCTACCCACTCCTCGTATTCGTCGTCCGTTACGGGGGCGAAGCCGATGGTGACGCCCAGCTCGGTTGCCTTGAAGAGGAGCTCTTTCATCACTCCGCCGGACTTGGTAGCGTTGATCCTGATGAGGATGCCCATCGAGAGGGTGCTGTGAATGTCTGCCTGGCCGATGTCGAGCACCTGCGCGTCGTAGTCTGCCAGAATGGCCATTACGTCAGCTGTGAGTCCGGGGCGGTCTTTGCCCGATATGCGGATGAGTATCTGTTCGTATTTCATAGATTGTCGATTTGCGATGCAAATATGAAGAAAATTGTTTAAATTTGGAGCACTGACCATTAATTAAGTCCAAAATGAAAAAGTACATCGCTGAATGTCTGGGCACATTCGTGCTCACCTTCCTTGGATGCGGAACCGCCATGTTCCTGGGATGCAACACTCCTGCAGGCGTGGTAGGCACCGCAATCGCCTTCGGTCTTGCCGTAGTGGCAATGGCCTACACGATCGGCGGCATCAGTGGCTGCCACATCAATCCCGCCATCACCCTCGGTGTCGCCCTCTCCGGCCGTATGAGCTGGAAAGACGCCTGCGGCTACTGGGTAGGACAGGTTATCGGCGGTATCATTGCCGGCGCCCTCCTGCTTGCGTTCGCATCCGTGGTTTCCGCTCCCGACCTCACCGGAGGCCTGGGTTCCAACGGCGTTGCAAATGCCGGCGGTGTGTGGGGAGCCTGCCTCGTTGAGGTAGTGGCTACATTCCTCTTCGTCCTCGTAGTGCTCGGCACTACCGACTCCAAAGTCGGCGCCGGCAACTTCGCGGGCCTGGCCATCGGTCTCTCCCTCATCCTCATCCACCTTGTGTGCATCAACCTCACCGGAACGTCCGTCAACCCCGCCCGTTCCATCGGTCCCGCCATCTTCGCAGGCGGAGCAGCACTCAAGGACCTGTGGGTGTTCATCTGCGCCCCTCTGGTAGGCGGTGCCCTGAGCGCCTGCGTCTGGAAGGCAATCGCCCCCAAGGAGAAGTAGTTTTTCTGCTCTCAGAATGCGTCAGGTGGTCCCTCACAGGGCCACCTGATACATTTTTATGCACCGTTGTATAAGAGTTCACTTCAGACGGCGTTGGCCCTTACGAATTGCCGGCTGAAGTGAACTCTTATGCATACGGCATCATGATTATCGCTCAACGGAAAGAAGCTATTACACATACGGCATCTTTATTTCAAAAAAATGTCTAAATTTGCGGCGAGATTGCCCTGGAGGGGCGGTCAAGTGTAACAGGTACCACTATAAAAACTGCAAAATGAAAGACAAGTTTTCCATCACATTCCTTCTGATGGCAGTACTGTTTACGGTCTGCCTTATCTCATCAAACCTGTTTGCCACCAAGGTAATAAGCCTGTGGGGCATAACGCTGCCGGGAGCGGTAATCATATTCCCCCTTTCGTATATCATAAATGACTGCATAGCAGAGGTTTGGGGCTATCGTAAAGCCCGTCTGGTCATTTGGATGGCCTTCGCGATGAACCTCCTCGTCGTGCTGGTGGGCCAGCTGGTAGTGTGGCTGCCCGCGGCGAGTTTCTGGGACGGTGCGCCCCACTTCGACTATATGTTCCGAATGGCGCCCAGGGTGGTATTCGCCTCGCTTCTGGCTTTCCTTGCCGGATCCATGCTCAACGCCCTTGTGCTCAGCCGGATGAAGGTGGCCGGCGGCGGCAAGCGCTTCGGCCTCAGGGCAATAGTATCATCCGTTGCCGGAGAGCTT
>JAGCCD010000182.1 GCA_017651785.1 Bacteroidales bacterium | reverse complement strand
TCGCACATCGCCTGCCTCATCCTCACCTTCTTCTTCCGCTACATGTACGACCTCATAAAGAACGGATACGTCTATCTGGCAACTCCTCCGCTGTACCTTGTAAAGAAGGGCAAGGAAGAGGTTTATTGCTGGACTGAGGAGCAGCGTGAAGAGGCCGCCCAGCGCCTTGGCAAGGGTACCGACAAGGGCTATACCGTGCAGCGCTACAAAGGCCTTGGCGAGATGAGCGAAGAGCAGCTCTGGGACACCACTATGAATCCCGCCAACAGGCGCCTTCGCCAGATCACAATAGAAAATGCTGCTCAGGCCGAGCGCACCTTCTCCATGCTTATGGGAGACGACGTACCGCCCCGCCGCCAGTTCATAGAAGAAAACGCACATTACGCCAATATTGACGCTTAGCATCTCCATGTTAGACATTTTTGACAGAATAGAACGCGACAGCGGCGGCCCCATAGGCCAGTATTTCGAGCAGGGCTTCGGCTATTATATGTATCCCCGGCTGGAGGGCGAACTCGGCCCCCATATGGTTTTCAACGGCACTCCCGTCCTGAACTGGAGCCTCAACAACTACCTTGGCCTGGCAAATCACCCGGCAGTACGCAAGGCAGACGCAGAGGCTGCGGCCCAGTGGGGACTGGCATACCCTATGGGCGCCCGTATGATGAGCGGTCACACCCGCTATCACGAGCAGCTTGAGCAGACGTTCGCCAAGTTCGAGAAGAAAGAGGATGCATTCCTGTATAACTTTGGTTATCAGGGCATTGTGTCTACAATCGACGCCCTCACCGCAAGGCACGACGTAATAGTGTATGACGCAGAATGCCACGCCTGCCTGCTGGACGGCATCCGCCTGCATATAGGAGAGAAGTTCAAGTACCGCCACAACAACATTGCAGACTGCGAGAAGGTTATCGCCCGTGCCTGCAAGGTTGCAGAAGAAAACGGCGGGGGAGTGCTCCTCATCACTGAGGGCGTGTTCGGCATGACCGGCGCCCTCGGCATCCTGGACCAGATTGCCGCCCTCAAGAAGAAATACAGTTTCCGCATCCTCATAGACGACGCCCACGGCTTCGGCCTCCTTGGCGAGCACGGCCGCGGCACCTCCGAGCAGCTGGGATGCATGGACGACATAGACCTGTACATCGGCGCCTTCGCCAAGTCAATGGCGTCTATCGGCGGCTTCGTGGCAGGTCCCCACAAGATTATCAACTACCTGCGGGCCAATATGCGCTCCCAGATGTACGCCAAGTCGCTGCCCATGCCTCTGGTAATAGGCAATATGAAGCGCATGGAGATAATAGATTCTCCCGAGGGCGACGAGCTCCGCAAGAAATGCTGGGCCATCACCCACGCCATCCAGGATGGCTTCAAGGCCCAGGGATTCGATATCGGCGAGGCACAGGCCTGCGTCACTCCGGTGCACATTTTCGGCGGTGTTGCCCAGGCAACCAAGATGGCGAAAGACCTGCGTGAGAATTACAGGATCTTCTGCTCGATGGTCATCTACCCCGTCATCCCCAAGGGAATGATCATCTTCCGCATCGTCTCTACCGCCGCCCACACGATGGAGGACGTAGAGTACACCCTCAACGCCTTCAAGGAAATCAAAGCCAAGCTCGACCGCGGAGAATACGACGGCGACGACATAGCCGAGATGACGATAGCCTGACCTCATGAACCTTCAGCAGTACTTCAGCGGCAAAGTCGTAATAGTAACGGGGGCCAGTTCCGGAATAGGACTGGCTACCGCCCGTCTTATGGGTTCCCTCGGCGCAAAGGTCGTAATGGCCGCACGCTCGTACGACAAGTTGTTGGAGCTCGCCCCTTCCGTGGCCCCGTCAGACCGCGTGCTTCCCGTACGCTGCGACGTTACGTCCGAGCCCGACTGCCGCGCGCTTATAGATGCTGCCGTAGAGCACTTCGGCGGCATAGACATCCTGGTAAACAATGCCGGCCTGTCCATGCGCGCAATGTTCAAGGATCTGGATCTCAAGGTCTTGCATTCCCTTATGGACGTCAACTTCTGGGGCACGGTAAACTGCACCAAGGCGGCTCTGCCTCATCTGCTCAACTCCAAGGGGCAGGTGGTGGGAGTAATAAGCATTGCCGGCTACAGCGCCCTCCCGGCAAGGACGGGCTACAGCGCATCAAAGTATGCGGTGCGCGGTTTTCTTGACACTCTGCGGATAGAACACCTCAAGGACGGGCTGGGCGTGCTTGTCTTCGCCCCCGGCTACACTTCGTCCAACGTGCGCAACGCCGCCCTTACGGCAGACGGCACCCCGCAGGGAGAAACGCCCCTGGCGGAAGACAAGCTCATGAGCGCAGAAGACTGCGCCAAGGCCCTTGCAAAAGGCCTTGCACGCAGGCGTTCAAGCGTAACGCTCACAGCCCTCGGCCGCGCGACAGTGTGGGCGCACAGGCTCTTCCCGCGCCTTACAGACAAACTCACATACTCTTATATCGCACGTGAAGCAAACAGTCCTTTCAAGTAAGAAATTCCTTCCGCTGCTGCTTATAGCCGCGTTGCTGGCAGTCCTGGCTCCCAGGTCGGCCAGATTCGCGTACGACTACAAGAAGGGCGGTACCTGGAACTATCCTACCCTGTTTGCCCCGTTCGATTTCCCCATCCTCAAGACCAACGAGCAGATGATGGCAGAGATGGACCGAGCATCCGCCGTCCATATCCCTTACTACAACTTCTCGGAGTCTGCCACGAGGGAGTGCCTCAAAGCCGCCGGCCAGCTGGACCTTGGCGAGTTCAAATCGGACATCGTAGCCCAGCTCAAAACCATAATGGAGAAGGGCGTACTTGCCGACGACGCCCTTGAGGAAGGAGCGGAAGTGCTTTATGTCCAGAGAGATAAGCGAGCTGTCAAGGTGCCTGCCACAGAGGTGTACAAGCTGTCGCAGGCAAGGACGGCGCTTCTGACCCAGCTCCGCGCCGGCATAGACTGGGAGCCGCTGGATTCGCTGCTCCTGGCCAATTCGGTATACGGCCTAATCGTCCCCAACCTTGAGTTCGACTCCCAGACCACGCGTGCCGTGAATTCCCAGGCCGCCGGCCGCATTTCGCCCACAATGGGCTCCGTATCTTCCGGCCAGCTCATAGTGTCCGAGGGAGAGATTATCACGTCCGACATCGCCCAGATACTTGATTCCTTCAAAAAGGAATACGAGAACAGCGTCGGCGTCAGCGGCCCCGGCTACCTCAGCCTTCTGGGCAATATCCTCGTGGCTCTGCTACTCGTTTCATTGCTGGCTTTCGTCATCTATTACAGCAACTGGAAGCTTTACGGCGACAACAGATACTATTATCTGCTGTTCGTTTTCACCATTGCGGCGTCCGCCATACTGGCTATTTCCCGCTGGGGGCCCGAGTGGCTGTACCTTACTCCGCTCACCCTTATCGCCCTGTATATGCAGGCTTTTGTGCGCGGACGTGTAATAATCCCTGTTTATATGGTGTCGCTGCTGCCGCTGCTCATCTATTCAGACCACGGCCCGGCAGTGTTCATCATCTTCCTGTGCGGCGGAGTGCTGTCAATATACTGTTTCAAGTATCTCGGACGCGGATGGCGTCAGTTCCTGCTGGCGCTCATCAATTTCGCCGTGATGGCGCTGGCATACATCGCCCTGAGGCTCGTTGGAGCCGTGAGCGGCATCCTTTTCCAGGACCTGCTCAAGATCCTTGGCGCTTCTCTGCTCGCAGTACTGGGCTATCCGCTAATCTACCTGTTCGAGAAGATATTCAACCTGGTCTCCGACTCGCGCCTGTCGGAGCTTGCAGACACCTCTTCACCTCTGCTCCGCGAGCTCGAGCAGAAGGCTCCCGGTACGTTCCAGCACTCCCTGCAGGTTATGAATATGGCCGATGCCGCCGCCCGTGCAATAGACGCCAATCCACTTCTGCTGCGCGTGGGAGCCCTATATCACGATATCGGCAAGATGGAGAACCCGCAGTGCTTCATAGAGAACGAGTCGCTGCTCAACAAGCCGGAGGACCAGAAGTACCACACCGGCCTCACGCCAATGCAGAGCGCCGAAGATATCATCAAGCACGTTGGCGACGGCGTAGAGCTTGCCCGCAAGCATCATCTTCCGCAGATAGTGGTAGACTTCATCCGCACGCATCACGGCACCAGCCTTACGGGCTATTTCTGGAGCAAATATATATCAGGGAAAGATGCGGACGCAACCAACCGCGCTCCGTTCACTTATCCCGGCCCCGCCCCCGTTTCCAAAGAGCAGATCATCCTTATGCTCTGCGACAGCATAGAGGCTGCCTCCCGCACCCTGGCCGAGTACACGCCCGAAGCTTATTCGGAGTTCGTGGAAAGGATAGTCCAGGGCAAGATGGACGGCGGGCAGTTCGCCAACTCAGACATCTCCATAAAGGAGCTCGGAGACGTTAAGGAGGCAATAAAGACATATCTCGCGCAGATGCATCACGGAAGGGTGGTGTATCCCGCGACGCGCAAGAAATTTTTAAATCTAAAATAACGTTATGAACCTTACCAAAAGACAAATCGACGACCTGAACATCGAACTTACTCTGGAGATCGCTCCTGAGGATTACGCAGAGGGAGTGCACAAAAGGCTCTCCGAGCGCCGCAGAAACGCAGAATTCAAGGGATTCCGCAAGGGAATGGTACCCGCGTCCCTCATCAAGAGAGTATATGGCGAGCAAGCGCTTGCAGAGGCCGTGAACGAAGTCATCTCCACTTCACTGGACGACTATATCCGCACCAACGAACTCCACCTCCTTGGAGAGCCCCTGGGCAGCGAGAGCCAGCCCGAGCTTGAGTGGGAAGACGGCAACTCCTTCACCTTCGTGTTCGACGCAGCCCTTTCTCCCGAAATCAAGGTCACTGTGGACGCGGCAGACACCGTCAACAAGTATTCCATCACCTCTTCCGCCAAGGAGAAGGCAGATATGGCAGAGAACCTCAAGAAGTACTACGAGACCCGCAAGGAGCAGGAGCCCAAGACCGAGGAGGAAATAGAGAAGGAAGTTACAGACCGCCTCAAGGAGAACCACCGCCAGGAGGCCGAGTGGCGCCTGAGCAAGGACATCCGTGACTTCTACGTTGCCAAGGCCGGCATCAAGCTCCCCGAGGAGTTCCTCAAGAGATGGCTTGTCACCGCCAATGACGGCAAAGTCTCCAAAGAAGACGTGGAGAAGGATTTCCCCGGCTTTGCAGAGGACTTCAAGTGGCAGCTCGTCCGCGGCAAACTTATGAAGGACTTCGGTTTTGAGGTATCTCATGAGGACCTCGTAGAGGCCGCAAAAGCCTATGTCACATACCAGTACGCAATGTACGGCCTTCCCCAGGTTCCCGACGATATGCTTATGGACGCCGTAAAGAACGTCATGCAGGACCGCCGCCAGCTCGAGAACATCCACGAGCAGGTAGAAGACCGCAAAGTGCTGGAAAAGATCAAAGAGACCATCACCATCAAGGACAAGAAGATATCTTCAGAGAAGTTCCGCGAACTGTAATTGAATAAAGTTTTTACAGCATTTGTCTGTGCGCTGCTGGTTGCTTGCAGCAGCCGGGAAAGCGCGCAGTTCGCCCCGCCCCGCTTCGTTTCCGCAGAGTCGGAAAAGACGGGGCGGAATGCTGTAACCCTTCACTGCACACTGTCCG
>JAGCCD010000181.1 GCA_017651785.1 Bacteroidales bacterium | reverse complement strand
GTACCTGTGACCGTGCGCTTCTGGGCGAATGCTGTTACGCTCAGAAGCAGCAGGATAAATACTGTGATTTTTTTCATATAAGGTTGAATTGGTGTGTGTTGTTTCGCGTGGTTTCGATTTGGCGGGGAGTACAAAGATAGCAATCTTTTCGGAAGAAAAGAAGAGGTGCTACTTTTTCTCGAATTTCAGGGCAAAGCTCTCCTGCGCCAGGCCGGCGGGGATCTCTACCGTTACCTTGCCTTTCTTTACAGTTGCCTTGAGCTTGCGGCCGTTGGCGAGGACTGTTACTTTGCCTCCCTTGGGAACGTTGCCGGACCAGGTGATGGATGCCGGCAGGGTCGCCCTTTCCGGCAGGGCGTAGATGGCATACATCGTTTTGCCGTCTTTTGCCTGGGTGAACCAGACGTTGCCGTCGTTGTAGACGGTGGCCGGGCGGGTGGAGTAGATGGCCTCGCCGTTCAGGGCCAGCCAGTCGCCGATTTCCCTGAGTTTGGCCGCAGCCTGCTCGTCTATCAGACCTTGCGCGGTGGGGCCCACTCCAAGCAGGAAGCAGCCGCCTTTGGCCGTGATTTCAATGAGGGTGTTGATGATGTATGCGGCGGGCTTGTAGTGGGGATCGGGCGTCCAGCCCCAGTCGTTGCCGAGGGGCATGCAGCTCTCCCAGGGGTTGTCTATCCTGGAGTCGGGGACAAGCTTTTCCGGAGTCTGATAGTTCTCGTTCTGTCCGCGGATTGTCCTGTCTACGCTTATGAGGCCGGGATTCTTTACGCGGGCTTCCCGTATTATGCCGTCAAGGCCCACTTTGTCTCCGGAGATCCAGCCGCCGTCCAGCCACAGGATGTCCAGGGGGGCGAAGTTGCTTGTAATCTCCCTGAGCTGGTTGCGGGTATACTGCACGTAGTTGCCCCACCAGTCCGGGTGCTTCTGCGGATTGTAGTTGGGGTTGCGGTCGGGCGTGGCGTAGTAAGGATTCCAGAACCACTCGCAGTGCCAGTCGGGCTTGGAGAAGTAGGCACCCACCATGAAGCCCTGGTCGCGGTAGGCGTCGAAGACATACCTTGCCGCGTCCTTTTTGGGGCTGCTCTTGAAAGGGCCCTTGGCGATGGAGAAGTCTGTGTATTCTGAGTCGTACAGGCAGAACCCGTCGTGGTGCTTGGTGGTAAAGACGACGTACTTCATTCCGGCGTCTTTTGAGACCTTTGCCCACTGCTCAGGGTTGAATTCAGTGGGGTTGAAGTCTTTTGCCAGACCCCAGTACCACTGCTTATAGCCCTCGTAGGTGCTGCCCTGCGGACGGACCACCCAGTCCTCGTTGCAGAGGTTCCAGGACTCTACGATTCCGGGGACGCTGTACAGGCCCCAGTGGATGATTATGCCGAACTTGAGGTCCTGCCACTCATCCAGCTTCTGCCGTACTGCCGGGTCTGTAGGCCAGTCGTAACCGTCTGATTTGTAATGGACAAAGGGTTCTGTCTCCTGGGCCATTGCGCCGATGCTGACAGCAAGGGCGGCCAGCGCTGTGGTTACAGTTTTTAGTGTCATATGGGTAAGGTGCTGCTGTGAAAGCTAATACGTCATTCCGAGGTTGTACATTATGAAGGAGTAGATGTCTGCCTGCTCCTCAAGCGCCTTGGCAAGGGGCTTGCCGCCGCCGTGACCGGCTTTGGAGTCGATGCGGATGAGGGCGGGGTTGGGGCCTGCGTTGCATTCCTGGAGCGTTGCGGCGAATTTGAAGGAGTGCGCGGGGACTACACGGTCGTCGTGGTCTGCGGTGGTGACGAGGGTTGCAGGATACGACACTCCGGGCTTGATGTTATGGAGCGGAGAGTATCCCAGGAGGTATTTGAACATCTCTTCGCTGTCCTCGCTGGTGCCGTAGTCAGGCGCCCAGTTCCAGCCGATGGTGAATTTGTGGTAGCGGAGCATATCCATCACTCCCACCTCGGGGATGGCTACGGCATACAGGTCGGGACGCTGGGTCATGCAGGCGCCAACCAGAAGGCCGCCGTTGGAGCCGCCCACTATGGCGAGCTTCTCCTTGCTCGTATATCCTTGTGCGATAAGCCATTCCGCGGCGGCGATGAAGTCGTCGAACACGTTCTGCTTGTTCATCTTGGTTCCGGCCTGATGCCACTCCTCGCCGTACTCGCTGCCTCCCCTGAGGTTCACCTGGGCGTATATGCCGCCGCTCTCGAGCCAGGGGACGCGGGTGGTGGAGAAGGAAGGAGGCAGGCTGATGTTGAATCCGCCGTAGCCGTAGAGGTACACGGGATTGCTGCCATCTTTCTGGAGACCTTTGCGGTAGGTGAGGAACATAGGAATCTGGGTGCCGTCCTTTGAGGGGAAGAACACCTGCACGCTCTCGTAGTCGGAAAGGTCGAATGCGGTCTTGGGCTCAATGAAGAGCTTGCTCTCAAGGGTCTGAGGGTCAAGCTGATAGATGGTTCCGGGGGTGGTGAAGGAGGTGTATGAATAGTAGCACCAGGGCTCGCCCTTGCGGGAGGCGAAGGCGGCGCTGCCAACGCCGGGAAGTCCGATCTCCTGCAGTCCCGTGCCGTCCTTCTCGCAGATGTAGGCGTGTGTGGAGGCGTCCTGCTCGTAGGTGAGGATCATCCTGTCGCCTACGAAGCTCACTCCGTCAAGCACGCTGAAGGCCTCGGGGACAAGTTCTGCCCAATTCTTCTGCTGGGGATTGCGGACGTTTGCCGTCATGATGCGGTTCATGGGGGCGCCGAAGTTGGTGAAGATGTACATCAGGTCGCCGTCGGTTTCGACCACCGAGCAGGTGTGCTTCATGTCCGGAGTCATGAGGACAAAGTCGCCTCCCTTGCGCAAGTCTTTCACATACAGGTTGTTGCCCACGTCGGCTCCTTCCTCGTACATAAAGGCCATGGTCTCTTCCTCGTTGATGTCGAGCTGATAGAAACGGAGCGGCTCGGCCGGATTTGCCCAGAAGAGCTCATCCTCGCTCTGGGGCGTGCCGATCTTGTGGTAGTAGATCTTGTGCACCTCGTTCTTGTCCGAGAACTCGGCGCCCTTGGGTGCGTCGTAGGCGCTGTAGTAGAAGCCGTCGCCCTTCCAGGAGGCGCCGGAGAACTTGGCCCACTCGATATGGTCCGGCAGAAGCTCCCTGGTGGCGAGATCCATCACATAGAACTCCTCCCAGTCGCTTCCGCTGCGGGAAATGCTGTATGCCATATACTTGCAGTCGTTGCTGAAGTATACTCCCTTGAGGGCGACGGTGCCGTCTTCGCTAAGGGTGTTGGGGTCCAGCAGAACGTGGGGCTCGCTGTCCGGAGTGTCCTGCTCGTACAGGACACTCTGGTTCTGCAGACCGTCGTTCTTATAGAAATATGACTTGCCGTTCTTGCGGGGGATGGGGACGCCGACCTTCTCGTAGTTG
>JAGCCD010000180.1 GCA_017651785.1 Bacteroidales bacterium | reverse complement strand
CACCGCCCGTCGCGAGCAGGACGCCTTCCGCATCACCAGCGGCGTATACAACGGTTACACCACGGGTACGCCAATTACCATCGTTATCCCCAACGAGGACGTGCGCAGCGCAGATTATGCGGCTCTTGCCGACCTTCCGCGCCCTTCCCACGCAGATTTTGCGGGCCGGATGAAATACGGCGGCTTTGAGGATCCTCGCGGCGGAGGCCACTTCAGCGGGCGGATAACCGCCGGCATTGTGGCCGCAGGCGCCATCGCCCAGAGCGCCCTTAAGGCAAAGGGCGTTACGGTGGGCAGTCATATTCTTGAGTGCGCCGGCGTGTGCGACATTCCGTTTGGTGAGAACCCCGCAGAGCAGATAGAACGTGTGAATGTGCTGGATTTCCCGGTATTGTCCGACGTCCGTTCCCGGATGGAAGATGCCATTCTGGTGGCCCAGGGAGAACAGGATTCTGTGGGCGGCATTGTGCAGACGGCGATTTGCGGCCTTCCAGCCGGAGTAGGTGAACCCAGATGGGGCTCGCTTGACGGAGTTCTTTCCGGAGCGGTTATGTCTTTGGGAGGCATTAAGGGCATAGAGTTCGGCAGCGGCTTCGGCCTTGCCCGGATGAGGGGCTCGGAGGCGAATGACGCCCTGTGCGCCACTCCGGAGGGCATCCGCACTCTCACCAACAACTCCGGCGGCATAAACGGCGGCATCTCCAATGGTATGCCCATCGTCTTCAACGCTGTGGTCAAACCCACACCATCAATCGCCCGTGAGCAGAAAACCGTTAATATGTCAACCGGCAGGGATGCTACAATATGCGTCAAGGGCAGGCACGACCCTGCAATAGTGCGCCGCGTATGCATCGTCGTAACCAGCATCGTATCCATAGTGCTGTGCGACTTGCTCGCCCTGCGTTTCGGAACAGATTACCTCAGATGAAGTTCGGACTTATAGGAGAGCACCTCGGCCACAGTTTCTCGCCGATTATTCACAGGCGCCTGTCCGGGCTTCCGTACGACCTGCGTGAGCTTTCCCCGCAGGAGTTGGGAGACTTTCTGCGCACCGAGCCTTTCAGGGGCATCAACGTCACCATTCCATACAAGCAGGCGGTAATCCCGTACCTTAACGCCCTTGCCCATTCCGCACAACTCACAGGTGCCGTAAATGCCATCGTTCGGGCAGAAGACGGCACGCTCACGGGCTACAATACGGATATGGACGGCTTCATCGCCCTGGCGCGGCATTCGGGCATAGACTTCACCGGTGCTGATGTGGTGATTCTTGGAGCCGGCGGCGCCGCAAAGGCGGTTACCGCAGCCTCCAAACAGCTTGGCGCCGCGTCGGTGCGCTTTGCGGTACGTACGCCAAAGGCGCCTGAGCAGCTGCCCCTGGCGGATCCGTCAGCTTTTTCAGACTGTGACATTCTGGTTAACGCCACTCCAGTGGGAATGTTCCCCAATGTGGAGGGTAAGTTGCTGGACCTCAGCATCTTCCCTAAGCTTCGCGGGGTGCTCGACTGCATATACAACCCTCTTCGGACCAACCTTGTGCTGGACGCCCAGGAGCTTGGCATCCCCGCCGAGGGTGGCCTACGTATGCTGGCGGCCCAGGCCGTTCGCGCCTCCGAGCTTTTCCGGGACTGCAAGATAGAAGATTCGGCGACAGACGACATCTGCTCGTTCCTGCTTGCCAGCCGCCGCAACGTAGTTCTCTGCGGAATGCCCTCCAGCGGCAAATCAACCATAGGAAAGGCCGTTGCAGAGAGGCTGAATCTGGAATTCGTAGATACAGACGATTCCGTCCGTGCCGATGCCGGCGTGGAGATTGCCGATATTTTCAAGACAGAAGGGGAGGCCGGCTTCCGCGAACGCGAGCGCCGCGCGGTTGCCGATGCCGCATCAAGGCAGGGCGCCGTAATAGCCACCGGCGGCGGTGCCATACTTAACCCCAAAAACGTCAGGGCCCTCAAGCGCAGCGGCATACTCTGCTTCATAGACCGTCCGCTGGAACTGCTGCAGGCAACGCAGGACCGCCCGCTTTCTGCGGACCGCACCGCCCTGGAGCGCCTTTTTGCGGAGCGCCGTCCTCTGTACCTTGCCGCGGCCGATATGGTCGTGCTCAACCAGGGCACCCCGGAGCAGGCGGTAAAAACAATTTGCAATGGACTACAATCCGCTGTATAGCCACGCGTCCAAAGTCTACGGCCTTCCGGGTTTCGAGCCCGCCGTTGTGGACGCCGATTATCTGAAGGACCTGGGCGTTGAGGTAGTGCCCTCCGCGCATACTCTCGAAGGTCTGGAAAGGGGTTCCAGCGTGTTTGCGAGCCGCCTGGCAGGGCGCACGCTCATCCCGCGCACCTCGTTCGAGCTGTCGCAAATCGACCCTTCGGCAGTAAAGACAGAGATTCACAACTACACTGGCCGCTGTCCTGCACTCACATACGAAATCAACCCCGTACGGGGCTGTGGGGCCGGTTGCCTGTATTGCCTGGTGACGGACGGCGTGCATGAGCAGAGCCTGGTGGCATACGATAATTACCACCTGTACGTGCGGGAACTGCTGGACCGGATGAACGGCCCCCAGAGCCCCAATCAGAACCACTATTACTACTTTTCTCCCAAGACAGAAGCCTTTCAGGAGGCAACCCTGTACACTGGAATCGCGCACCGTGTGCTGATGGAGTTCATCAGCCATTTCGAGCGCTTCCCCGAGTCGCAGGCGCGGCTTTTCGTGGCCTCCAAGGCCGGAATCAGGCACCTGGAATACAAGTATGACGGCGTATCGGTGCTGGATCTGTTCCAGCAGCTCAAAGGACGTATGCAGTTCAATACCAGCGTGTCCATAATGCCCGATGCTCTCAGGGACCTGCTGGAACCTTATACGGCGCCGCTGCAGGACAGGCTCAAGGCCGTCCTTGCCTGCAGGGAAAGGGGAGTGCAGGCAAATTCCGCTCTGGTGCAGCCCATCTTTACGCCCTCCCTCACTCCCGACGGAATAAAAGATTTCTTCGACCGCCTGCACGATGCCGGCATTATCAATTATAAGCCCGAGTTTCTCACCGCCTGCATGGAGAACCTTGCAATGCTGGGGCAGTACCTCGGATACTTCGACAAATCGCTCGAAAGGCAGCTTTACTCGGATTATATCGGTCCGGCCAATGCAGACCACCTCAAGCAGCGCGGCAGGACGGCTCCGGACAGGGCGCTGAGCGTAGAGTGCATCCACCGTATGCGGGAGTACACAGACACCCTTGGAATGAGCGTAAGTATCTGTTACTGGGTACGTAAGCAGCTTGGTATAACAGAGCAGGACATACCACTTATAAACCGCAACGGCTTCCAGTGCCTGGGCTACCAGAGCCGCCTCTTCTAGCAATGTTCAGCGACTTAAGCTCATACTACCACCGTTGGTATCACTCCCGCCCCTTTCTCGTGGGAAAGGAGAGGCAGGATGAACTGCGTCGTCTTCACCGGGTATTGCTCGCCTGCGCCAGGCATCTTCCTGAAGTTTGGGAAGACTTCATTCCGCTCGGGGAACGGGAAAAGGACATACTTGCCGAGCAGAGCCGCTACCCGCTCCGGCTGGGTACTTGGAGGCCTGACTATATCGTCTCTTCAGAAGGCTCCCTGCTCATATGTGAAATCACCTCACGCTTCTTTGCCCACGGCATTTTCATGTCTTGGTTCGCTCACGACTGGGCGCAGAAGTTCATGGCACGTTTCCCCGGAGAACCTTGGGCGGATGAGTTCGAGCCTATGATGCAGAAGATGCTGGACCTGGTGGGAGACCGCAGGAAGATTTACGTCCTCAAGAGTGCCGACTGTACCAGCGCCATAAAGCTCTACACCCGCTTCTATGAGGCTCACGGACTGAGCGTTAATGTCATTGAGGCCCCAGATGTGGAGAAGCGCCGTGCCGAGTGGCAGGACGGGGCGTTCCTGGCCGGAGCCCTTAATCAGAAAGATATCATGTCGCTGAGT
>JAGCCD010000179.1 GCA_017651785.1 Bacteroidales bacterium | reverse complement strand
GGTTTTGAGTTCGATTTCATCGGAACTTACTGGGGCTCGGCAAAGTTTCAGACCGGCGTGCTGGTGGGCCCCCATATGGACTTTCAGATTTCGTTTAAACCTTATCAGGAAGCCCTTGGTTTTGGTTTTACGTATTATTTCTAGCGGGGCATCATGAGGCGGCCGATACTCGGTTCCATTGCCTTACTGGGCCTTCTGTTTTCGTGTACTCCGCTTCATCTGTGGCCTTCTGTAGAGCCGCAGATGACGGTTCTTGCGGAGGAGAGCAGGGATGGCTATTCCTGCAAACTGATTGAGTACAAGGCTGTTGGCGATGAGCGCGTGCAGTCGTATCTGCTGGTGCCCGATGCCGCTACTGCCGATGAGCCCCGTCCCGGTCTGGTGCTCCTGCACGATCACGGCGCCCGCTTCGACATAGGCAAGGAGAAACTCGTTCGCCCGTTGGAATCGGCACCCCAGCACATCAAAGCCTCGGCCCTCCAGTGGGCGCAGGACGGTTTTGACGGTGTTTTTCTGGCAGACAAGCTGGCGGCCGAAGGTTATGTTGTAATAGTACCCGATGCGTTATACTGGGGCTCCAGAAGTACGCCGCTTTGCCGGCAGTGGAGCCGTATGCAGTTCGGGGATTTGCCGTCAGAAGACATACGCGCAGTTAAGAAGGAAGTTTACGAAGGGCAGCGCGCGGTGTACGACAGTCTTATGCAGCGCGGTGTCGTTTGGGCGGAGCAGACCCTTAACGAGGACGCAGCCGCGGCACGCCTGCTGGCATCGCTGCCGTGCGTAGACAAGGATCGTGTCGGCTGCTTCGGCTGGTCTATGGGAGCCCACCGTGCGTGGTTGCTGGGCGCCTTTTGCGATGACGTAAAAGCGGGCGTCGCCCTTTGCTGGATGACTCTCAAGGAAACGCAGGCGCAGCCGCCGTCGGCATCAGACTATTCAATGATGATTCCCTCGCTGCGCGAGCGTTACGACTTTCCGGACATCGCCCGCTGGCTTAGTCCCAAGCCGTTCCTGTTCTTAAACGGAAACAGCGACCGGCTGTTTGCGCCGGACGCTGTTCAGGAGGCCTTTGACCGTATGCAGGCGATATATTCCAAATCGGGCGGGGCAGGGCGCCTTCGCACCGAGTTCTTTGACGGAGACCATCACTGCGGCCTCCGCGAGCAGGAAACCATCCTGCGGTTCTTCAAAGAGGAGCTTTAAGTTACTTTACCGCCTCCGGGGTCCAGTTCTCAAAGAATCTGGAGACCTTTTCCTTGCTGTATCCCTGTCCTTCCTCAAGGAAGCTGGAATCCTGGATGTGGAGGACTTTGCCGCCCTCGTCCAGCACCACGAACACCGGGAAGCCGAAGCGCCCCGGGTTGCCCAGCCGCTTCATCATCTTCTCCGAGCGCTGCTTCCTGGCAGAATCGTTCTTGAAGCTGCGGGGGGAATAATCAACGTGGATATAGACGAAGTTGTCTGCAATCAACTTGCTGATATCGGCGTCTTTGGCGATGAAGTCTGCGAACTTCAGGCACCAGGGGCACCAGTTGCCGCCTACCTGGCAGACCACGAACTTGCTTTCTGCCTTGGCCTTCTTGACGGCCTGGTCTATCTGTACGTTCTGGTCTACTGACTCGTCGTAAACCTTCTTGAGCCCTTCCTGAGCGCAAGCCGCCAGGGGAAGGAGCAGCGCTATGAGCGCCAGTGCTATTATCCTTTTCATATTGATGCTGTTTAAATGAGCGCTTCAAGCGCGTCTACGTTTTCCTGAGGTGTTGCCCAGCTGGTGGCGAAGCGTACAACGCAGCGGCCGTCGGGCAGATACTCCCAGAGCTCGTACTGCACCTTCCCCTCCAGCGCTGCCAGTTGCGCATCGCTCAGTATGGGGAACTGCTGGTTGGTGGGGGAGTCGATGAACAGAGGAACGCCTTTACGGACGAACATCGCCTTGAGCTGCATTGCAAGGTCTATGGCGTGACGGCTGATGCTCATGTACAGGTTGTCTGTAAAGAGCGTGTCGAACTGAATGCCAAGCAGTCTGCCTTTGGCAAGCAGTGCCCCGTGCTGCTTTACGGTGGTGAAGAAGTGCGCCGGGGCCTTGCCGCCGGGGAATACCACCGCCTCGCCGCACAGGGCGCCGACCTTGGTGCCGCCGATGTAGAAGACGTCGCACAGATGTGCCAGTTCTTCAAGCGAAAGGTCGCAGGCAGGGCTTGCAAGGCCGTATCCAAGGCGTGCGCCGTCTACGAACAGCGGTATGTTGTAGCCGTTGCAGATGGCTTTGATGCGGGTAAGCTCGTCCTTTGTGTAAATGGTGCCGTATTCTGTGGGGAAAGATATGTATACCATACCCGGGTATACCATATGATCCCAGGCAGGATCTGCGTGGAAGGCCTTCAGATAGGCTTCCAGCTCGTCCGGCTCCATTTTGCCCTGATGCTGGGGGATGGTAAGCACTTTGTGCCCGCTGAACTCTACCGCTCCCGCCTCGTGTACTGCTATATGGCCGGTCTGAGCCGCAACTACGCCCTCATAGCCTGCCAGCATGGCATCTATCACGGTTGAATTGGTCTGCGT
>JAGCCD010000026.1 GCA_017651785.1 Bacteroidales bacterium | reverse complement strand
CCAGGGCAAGGTTGGCACTCTCACCGTTCCCCTCCACACCCGCGACGCATACGCCGGAGTGTCAGACTTCATCGACCTTCTGCACACCGTTCAGCTTGAGGCGTCAGGCGCCCGGCTGTCGCTCGCGGCGCCCCTGAGCTTCAACGGCAACGTCAAGGCGGGAGACATCATCTTCAATGATATGTTCACCATCTACCCGTACGAGAATCAGCTGTATGTGCTAAACGTCACTGGCGGTGAGCTCAAGCGCCTGATGGAGTATTCTTACGACAAATGGATCTGCACGCCCGGAGACCACGTGCTCCGCATCAAGGAAGGGGCCGACGCGCGTTCAGGCGCTCCGCGCTGGTCGTTCGAGAACAGGAGCTATAACTTCGATTCGGTTGCCGGAATAAACTATACCGTAGACGTCACCAAGCCCGCAGGGGAGAGGATATGCATAAGCTCCCTTGCCGACGGCAGCCCCTTCAGCGAAGACGCAACCTACACGGTAGCAATGACTTCCTATCGCGCTACCGGCGGCGGCTCGCTCCTCATAGAGGGCGCAGGAATCCCCCATTCGGAGCTGGCTGGCCGCGTTGTAGCCAAGTACCCCGAGATAAGGGATTTCGTGTATCATTTCATCGAGTCCCGCAAGGTGGTGGAGCGAGAAATGTTCACCAACCGTTCAGTTCTCGGCAGCTGGGAGTTCGTGCCGCGTGAAGTAGTTGACCCGCTTATGGCGGCGGATATGGACCTAATGTTTTAGCCTCCACTGGGCGGGAGTCATTCCCGTCACCTTCCTGAAAAGACACCTGAAATTGCTTTTATCGCTTATTCCCACCGCTTCTCCAACGATAGCGGCGGGAATTGTTTTATCCTTGAGCAGCAATTGTTTAGCCTCCTGTATGCGGGCCTCGGTGCGCCACTGCGGAAAGCTCTTTCCCAGCACCGTCCGAAAGTATCGGGACATCTGTTTCTTGCTCACTCCCGCCTCGTCCGCCGCCTGCTGCAGGGAGCCGTCGAACAGCCAGTTCTTGCTCTCTATCCAATGCTCGATTCTGATGGTGTCACGCTTGCCTATGGAGCGTACTGCGTGTTTCCGGTTGCGTGCCCGGAGCCGCCGAAGGGACCTTAATTTGAAATTAATCATAAAATGATTAAATTTGTCGGTTAATAATTTTGGTTATTAGAATGTTTGAAAATCTATCAGAAAGGCTTGAGCGCTCCTTCAAGATTTTGAAGGGCGAAGGTAAGATTAGTGAAATAAACATAGCGGAAACGCTCAAGGATATCCGCCGCGCCCTGCTGGACGCAGACGTGAGTTACAAGGTTGCCAAAGACTTCTGCGACAGGGTAAAGCAGAAGGCAATAGGCGCCAACGTGCTCACCGCAGTGAAGCCCCAGCAGATGATGGTAAAGATCGTGCACGACGAGCTGGCGGAATTTATGGGCTCCGAGCACACGGAAATCAACGTCAAGGGCTCGCCGGCCGTCATTCTGGTTGCCGGTCTTAACGGTTCGGGTAAAACCACCTTCTGCGGCAAGCTGGCGCTGCACCTGCGCAGCAAGAAGGGCCGCAAGGTGCTGCTCGCCGCTTGCGACACCTTCCGTCCCGCCGCCATCGAGCAGCTCAAGACCCTCGCCGCCCAGGTAGAGGTCCCCGTATACTGCGAAGAAGGGGAGAAAGACCCCGTGAAGGTCGCCCGCAACGCCGTGGCCAAGGCCCGCTCAGAGGGCATCAACGTGGTGATTGTAGATACTGCCGGCCGCCTTGTGGTAGACCAGGAGCTGATGGACGAGATCCGCACGCTCCACTCCGCCCTGCAGCCCGACGAGTCTCTCTTCGTTGTTGACGCTATGACCGGTCAGGACGCCGTAGAGAGCGCCAAGGCTTTCAATGAGGCCATAAACTACGACGGTGTGGTCCTCACAAAGATGGACGGAGACACCCGCGGCGGCGCCGCCCTTTCCATCAAGGCCGTTACGGGCAAGCCCATCAAGTTCGTCAGTATGGGCGAGAAGATGGAGGCGCTCGACATATTCTACCCCGCCCGCGTTGCAGACCGTATCCTCGGAATGGGCGACGTGGTGTCCCTGGTAGAGAAAGCCCAGGAGCAGTACGACGAAAAGCAGGCCCGCGAGCTGCATAAGAAAATTGCCCGCAACCAGTTTACTATCAACGACTTCTACAACCAGCTCAAGCAGGTTCAGAAGATGGGTTCGGCAAAGGACCTTATGAGTATGCTGCCCGGAATGGACAAGGCTCTCAAGAACGTAGACATTCCGGACGACGCCTTCAAACCCACTGAGGCCATCATCCAGTCCATGACTCCGTACGAGAAAGACCATCCCGAGTGCCTGAACGGCTCCCGCCGCCAGAGGATCGCCCGCGGCTCTGGCACCTCGCTGGCAGACGTCAACAAGGTCATCAAACAGTTCGAGCAGACACGCAAGATGATGAAGATGGCGATGGACGGTTCGCTTCGCGAAAGGCTCAAGGGCTTCCGTTAGGATATAAAGATTTAAATACTTACATTTGTAAACTATGGGTTTGTTCAATCGTACCGTCAATATTGCAGAATACGGCCTCTTCGCTGGCCGTACAGACTGGCACTGCCACATCCTCCCGGGCGTGGACGACGGTTTCAAGTGCATGGAAGACTCCCTGCGCGCCCTGGCCCTTTATGAGAAGGCCGGCATACAGGAGGTCTGGCTTACCCCGCACATAATGGAAGACATTCCCAACACCACATCTGTCCTCAAAGAACGCTTTGCAGAGCTGCAGGAGGCATACAAAGGCCCCATAGCGCTGCACCTGGCGTCCGAGAACATGATGGATCCTCTTTTCGGCGAGCGTCTGGAAGCGGGGGACCTTCTGCCCCTGATCGACAACCGGCTGCTGGTAGAAACCTCCTACTTCAATCCTCCCATAGATCTGGAAGGCATACTGGATGCCGTTAAGTCAAAGGGCTATTTCCCCCTGCTGGCGCATCCGGAGCGCTATATGTACATGGACATGCGCCACTACCGCCGGCTCAAGGCAGACGGCATAGAGTTCCAGCTGAATATCTCATCCCTCGCCGGAGCCTACGGTTCAATGGTGAAAGACAAGGCAGAGAGGCTCCTCAAGGCCGGGATGTACAACTATAGCGGGACGGACCTGCACAGGGTAAGCTCCATGGAGCATATGCTGCAGGCGAGTCTTCGCAAGAAATATATCGCCCTCAT
>JAGCCD010000178.1 GCA_017651785.1 Bacteroidales bacterium | reverse complement strand
TTGCCGATTACTTTACATCACAAGGCCCTGCCGTACGAGACCCCATGCTGGACGCAGCAATTGAATGGGGCCCAAAGCTGCTTAACCGCGAGTGCGATGAAATTCCCACCTCTGCAGGCATAGACGCTCACCTTACTGACGAAATTATGCAAGCAGCCCGCCGCCGCTTCTACAGGCCGGAATATATAGCCTGCCCCGGCTGCGGCAGAACAATGTACAGGCTCGAGGAAACCTTCGAGGAAGTGAAACGCCGCACCTCCCATCTGCGCGGAATGGTAATAGCCGTCATGGGCTGCATAGTCAATGGTCCCGGCGAGATGGCCGATGCAGACTGGGGATATGTTGGAGAAGGCGGAGGTCGCGTGTCTATCTACCACAAAGGAGAGCCCGTGCTGAAGCACGTTCCCGATTCCGAGGCCATAGACAAATTGCTGGAGCTTATAGATACGTCACTCGACGTATAGCAGAAGTCCCTTAAGATATTCTCCCTCAGGATGATAAATGCTGATGGGATGATCTGCACCCTGCCCCAGGCGTGCAAGAATACGGACGCTCCTGCCTGTCTGCGCGGCGGCGCTGAACACCAGCTCGCCGAAGGATGTGCGGTCTACCACCTGAGAGCAGCTGAAGGTGAACACAAGGCCGCCGGGCGCCACTCTTGAAATGGCTGCGGCATTGAGGCGCTGATATGCCCTGAGTGCGTTCTTGAGCACGCCGCGGTGCTTAGCGAATGCCGGCGGATCCACAATTATAAGGTCGTACTTCCCTTCCGGCACGCCCGCCAGATAGTCTATCGCGTCGCAGCAGAGGCTGTCGTGCTTGTCAGAGAAACCGCCAAGGGCTATGTTCCTGTCAGTCATTGCCATTGCCCTGGCCGACGAATCTACGCTGTCTACGTGAATTGCGCCTCCTGCAAGGGCGTATACGCTGAAGCCGCCCGTGTAGCAGAACAGGTTAAGGACATTGCGGCCCTGCGCGTATCTGCCGACCATATACCGGTTTTCCCGCTGGTCAAGGAAAAAGCCGGTCTTCTGGCCGTCGGTCCAGTTTACTATGAAACGGTGGCCGTTCTCAAGCACCTCTGTCTCAGGAGAGTCGAAGCCGGGAGCGCGGTAGATGAAGCCGTCCACGAGCTCAAGGCCGGCCTTGAAGGGCGCTGTGCCGGAGCTCTTGTCGTAAACGGCCTTGAGGTCTTCTCCAAAGACGTTCTGGAGCGCCTGGCAGATGCGGTTCTTGCTGCGGAACATACCCACGCTGTGGGCCTGCATAACGCACACGCCGTCGTACCAGTCTATGATGAGGCCGGGGAGGCCGTCGCCCTCTCCGTGCACAAGGCGGAAGCAGTTGGTGTCTTTGGAAGGCAGACCTACGGCAAGCCTTTCTGCACTGGCGCGGGCTATGGCGTCAGTCCAGAAAGAAGGAGACTGGGGGTCTCCGAAAAAGCTGAGTATGCGCACGGCGATGGAGCCCACCTGATAGTGCCCGGCGGCAAGGTAGTTGCCCTCTGCATCGTACACGGCCACAAGGTCTCCCTCTTTGGGGTTACCCTGTATCTGCGCCACTGCGCCGGAAAAAACCCAAGGATGAAAGCGCCTCAGCGATTCATCCCTGCCCTTCTTTAGTATCAGCTTTATCATTGTTGCTTGCGGTCTTTTTCTTGCGGCGGCGCCTGCGGGCGCGGGCAGCCTGCGCTTTCTGCGCCTGAATGTTTGCCTCCTTGCGCGCAAGGGCCTGCTCGCGGGCTATCCTGTCCTGGGGAGGCATTTGCTCCTCTGGCGTGAGGGGATGCTTCTCGCTGGCAAGCAGCCTTATGTACATTTCACGGCACACCCAGGCGTCTGTGGCGGCGTAGCGGCACTGGGCTTCCGTGAGCTCCTGGGCCTCCCAGTTGGAGAGCTGCTGGGCCTTTGATATGCGGCAGCCCAGTATGTTGGCTGCGAGCTTCTTGACGCTCTTGTCCCTTATGCCCCACTCCCAGGCTATTTTCTGCAGGTCAATGAAGCCTGCGGCCTTGAAGCCGTGGAGTTTCTGAAGGCCGCGCACATCGTCAAGCGAGGCGGCGCCCACCTTTATAATCTTTTCATTGGACAGGATGCTGCAGAGTGACTTGCGCATACCGAGCATCCCGGTTCTGAAGAGGTAGGCCTTCTCGGGCCCCGAAAGCTGCAGCAGAGCGACTCCGTTGCCGTGCTGACCGGGGCTGAAAACAGGCCGGCTTTCCGTATCAAAACCAAGAATCTTCTGCCTGCGGAGGTAGAAGATTGCCTTGTCGTATTCTATTCCCGGCTTGTCGATGACTTTGATCTGCCCGGGGAACCAGCCAAGGGGCAGATTGTCTATCTCTTCCGGTGCAATGCTTATCTTAAACATCGTCTGTTTCTGGAATCAGAAGGAATTGCATGTCCTCGGCCCAGGGACGGGGACTCACAGTGTAGTTCTTAGACTGGGGCTGCGCAATCCTGTGGGTGAACAGGCTGCCGGAGCGCAGGATGGAATAACAGCGGCGCATTACCAGCTCGCAGGAGTTCTGAAGGTTCAGATCGGCAGAAATGTATTTGCCGTAGTTGAAATACTCTTCCCTGTTGTAATCCCTCGCGGCCTTGAGGTCTTTGCGGAACGCTTCCATATCTACGTTGGGGTCGTCTATGAGAATAGCATCCAGCGGGGAGACATTGCCTGCGGCCTCGTAAGCGTCGAGGAAGCGGTACAGGCAGCCGGGACCGCCGTCTGCGGAGGCCTCGAAGAAACGGGTTCCAACCACGTCGTGAGACTGTGATTTGGAGCGGAATATCTTCTCGTAAATGCCTTTGCCGCAATATGTTGAGTCACAGATCAAACCTATGTTGAAGCTCTTCTTGTCTCCGCCCAGGGCCTCGTCGAACAGAAGGTCCTGAGGAGAGATGACGGGGACTTTGCAGGAGGTAAGGGTGAAGAGGGTATCTATGTCGAACAGGCCGTACTGGTGCATCCAGGGGTCTGTGAGGACGATGATCTTGGCGGAGTTCTTCTTGGCGTTGGCATCGAGGTCGTACACGCTCACGTTGCACTTCCTGTCAAGGGAAGCGAGGGCGAAGCGGACGGCGAGTTCCCTTAACGAGTCCGCTCCCGCGGGGGAAGAGGCGAGGTTCTCGTACGGGGAGAAGGCCCAGTCGCTGATGCAGCTGAAGGTTTCTCCGGCGAAGTCTTTTAATTCGTCACTCCAGGAGGCGCCGCGCACATTCTCGTAAATGTCGCACTCAAGGAACTTGTCTTTGAACTGGGCTGCGGAAGAAGGAGAACCTGCTATGAAGATTTCTCCCGAAGACTCGGGGACGGCTGCGGCGGCTATGACTTCCCTGCCCTTGTCTGCTCCGGACACAATGTCTGTGACCAGTTTTACGGGCAGTCTGCCGGGGCTTGCGGGCTCGGCGCAGGATGCTGCGACGGCAAGCAGGGGGAGCAAATATTTCAGGGCTCTTCTCATAGGAGTTGGCGCAATCTAAAATTTGTCAAAGTTAGCCAATTTTTTCCGAATTTCATTATATTTGTACCATTAAGATATTCCAAGATGAAGAAGTTATTGATTATCCTCTCGCTGGGTCTTCTCGCCGGATCGGCTTTCGCCCAGCCGCGCTTCGCGCCAAAACTGCCTGAGTATCAGTTTACTACCGTAAAGGAGAATGCAATCACTCCCGTGAAGAACCAGAACAGCAGCGGCACCTGCTGGTCCTACTCCACCATCGGTTTCTTCGAGTCCGAGGTAATCCGCCTTTGCAAGATTTCAGATCCCGCCAAGTATCCCGATCTGTCGGAGTTCTTCGTGGTGAGCCATTCATATTACGACAGGGCCGTCAAATTCGTAAGGCTGGACGGCAACCTCACCTTCGGCGCCGGTTCCGAGGCGGACGACGTCCTTGACGTAATCCGCGACTACGGTATCGTCCCCAACGAGGTAATGACCGGAATGAACTACGGAACGGAGCTTCCCGTCCAGGGAGAGCTTGACGCAGTGCTCAAGGCTATGGTGCAGGCAGTCGTAAAGAACCCCAACCGCACCCTCACCACCGCATGGAAAAGGGCCGTCCAGGCGGTTCTTGACGAATATCTTGGCAAATGCCCCGAGAAGTTTGTGGTAGACGGCAAGGAGTACACTCCCCAGTCCTATCGCGACGCTCTCAAGATCAACCCCGCAGACTACGTAACCCTCACCAGCTTCACCCATCACCCCTTCTACACCAAATTCGCCATTGAGGTAGAAGACAACTGGCGCTGGGACGAGTCCTATAACGTTCCCATCGACGAGTTCATGAATGTAATCGACATCGCTCTCAACACGGGCTACACCGTTGCCTGGGGCGCAGACGTGAGTCATCCCGGCTTCACCCGCGACGGCCTTGCCATCTTCCTGGACACCAAGGCAATGGCAGCAGCAGCCGGTTCAGACCAGGAACACTGGGTGGGCAAGGAGGAAGGCAAGCCCGCTCCCATCACTGTGGTGGAGACAGAGGCCACCCAGGAGCTCCGCCAGATCCACTTCGACAACAAAACCCTCACCGACGACCACGGCATGCAGATCTACGGCATAGCCAAAGACCAGGACGGCAAGAAATACTACATGGTAAAGAACTCCTGGGGAGAGGCCGGCAAATACAAAGGCCTGTGGTACGCAACAGAGAACTTCGTAAAGGGTCAGAGCCTCGACATAATGGTTCACAAGGATGTTCTTCCCAAAGACCTCAAAGCCAAGCTTGGTATCAAGTAACAAGGCATGAAGAAATACATTCCCGACTGCATAACCTCGATGAATCTCGCCTGCGGGATCATCGGGGTTATCTTCGCTTTCAAGGGCCGCCTGGACATAGCGTTCATCCTTATGCTGGCAGCCTCCCTTGCAGACTTTCTGGACGGTTTTGCAGCCCGTCTGCTCCACGCATATTCAGACCTCGGCAAGGAGCTGGATTCCCTGTCGGACCTGGTTTCCTTCGGGGTACTGCCTTCCGTGATGCTGTATAACCTCTCGCGAAACTGCATGTTCGGTGAGAGCATAGTCTGCTGGATACCTCTCATCATTACCGTAGCCAGCGGCATCAGGCTCGCCAAGTTCAATGTGGACGACCGTCAGAAAGACGGTTTCCTGGGCCTTCCTACGCCCGCTTGCGCACTTCTTGCCGGCTCCCTGTGCTATTATGTGGCCGCAGATCCCGGCTGCTTCCTGGCCCAGTGGTGCGCCGGCCCCGTGTTCATCCCCGTCCTTAGCTTATGCCTTTCAGTCCTTCTGGTGAGCGAGATCCCCATGTTCTCCCTCAAGTTCCACAAGGACGATCCGGCAACCGTAAAAGGAAAGAGGATGGCCATGGCATTTCTGGTGCTCGCGGCCATCCTCATATGTGTGATCTGCAGGCTTAACTGGTCAGTGATCGTGTTGCTGAGCCTGAGCCTGTATGTTGTGAAGAACCTTGTCTACGCTATTGTGAAGATATAGATTCGCGGCTCTCGCGGGCCTCACGGGCCTCGTACTTCTTGGCCCTCTTCTCCATCTTCTCCATACGCTTCTCGGTCTTGGGGTGATCTGCAAACATGTGCGCCAGGACCGAGGTTTCGTTATCCCCTGCCAGCTGGTTGAGCTTGTTAAGGGCGTTGTACATACTGTAAGGGCTCATGCCGCGAGTGACGGCAAAATCGCATCCATGCTCGTCTGCCCTGTACTCGTGCTTCTGGGAATACTGTGCGCTCACCAGAGCCTCTCCTACATCACCAAGAAGGTATGCAGCAAGCGCACCGTATGAACCGGCGGAGGCAACTACGTCGCGTGCCGCAGATGCCAGGTACGCGCTCTTGATGGACTTCTTGGTGTCTTTGTAATGTACGTGGCCGAGCTCGTGGCCAAGGATGGCGGTGAGTTCCTCGTCGTCCATTACGTCCATAAGGCCGGAATAGACACGGATTGAACCGTCTCCGCAGGCGAATGCGTTGATGTCTTTGGTTACATACACCTTGTAGTTAAGGGGAAGACCGTCTATCTGGTCTACTCCCTTCATGATCCTTGCAAGACGGGCTGCGTAAGGACCGTTCTCGATAGTGCTCTGGGCGTCCATCTGCACGATGGCCTGGCTGCAGAGCTCGACTACCATTTCGTCGGTGATACTTGCCGCCGTCATAGCCTTTCCGGCCGCGGATGCAAGTCCTTCGGGGTTCCAAGCGACCCCTCCCAGAATGGAGCAGCTGCACATTGATATGCAAGCTGCGATAATGATTATCAGCCTTTTCATATTGTTTGTGGATTGATTTCAGCTATTATTTCCCTTGCCACTGCCTCCGACGAGCCCGGGCCGCCCAGCAGTTCGCGAATCTCCCGGCAGGCATTCAGCATGCGGGCGCGATATGAGGCGTCGTCCAGTATGAGGCGGAGCTCCTGCATCACCGAGGCCTTATTGAAGCCTCCCTGCAGCAGTTCCCTGAAGGCCGGACGCCCAAGGCACAGGTTGCCCAGGGATATGTATTCTATGTGGTCCTGCACTTTGAGTATCTTGTTTGCGAACCACCAGTTGAAGTTCGAGGTGCTCCAGCACACCACATTGGGAGTGCCGATTATTGCAGCCTCGAGCGAAGCGGTGCCGGAATTGATGATTGCCGCCTGTGCGAACTTGAGCACATCGTACGTGCGGTCAAACAGCACCTGCACGTTGTGGTGGCCGTTGATGTACGGCGCGAAGTCTTCCTCAGACATCGAGGGAGCGGCGGCCACGAGCACCTTCAGGCCGATTGCGTCCGCAATGTCCATGCAGACGGGCATCATGCGGCTTATCTCAGACTCGCGGGAGCCTGGCAGCACGGCTATATACTTATCCTCGCACGGGTTGACGAATCGGTGCGAGTCTATTATGTCTACCAGCGGATTGCCCTTATATACGAACGGTACGCGCTCTTTCCTGAAATACGGTACCTCGAACGGGAAGAGCAGGTACAGGCGGTCTACATAGCGGCGCAGCAGCCTGTTGCGGCTTGGGCGAGAAGCCCAGGTCTTGGGGGCGATGTAGTATATGACGCGGATCTTCCTGCGGTGGCAGAAACGTGCCACCCTGAGGTTGAAGCCCGGATAATCTATGAGGATGACTGCATCGGGCTTGAACCTGGCGATGTCTTTACAGCAATGGCGGATACTGCCAAGAAGGGCCGGAGCCTTGCGTATGACCTCTGAAAAGCCCATTACGGCGCCTTCCTTATAATGCTCTACCGGCGCAGTGCCTGCGGCGGCGGCCATCTTGTCTCCTCCTCTGAAGCGGAAAACGGCATTAGGATCCTCGGCAGCAATGTTCCTTATGAGGTTGCCGCCGTGAAGGTCTCCGGATGCCTCTCCCGCTGTCAGATAATATCGCATAGGCGCTTCATTTCCTCAAGGTCGGTATTGTAGATGTTCTGGGGCGTAATGGTGATGTAGCCCTGCTCCATAAGGAGATGGTCTGCGTCGGGATAGTTGTCGGGCTCGCTCACGAAGTCTCCGGCCATTACGTACAGCTCTTCGTCCGGCTGCTTGGTGTCTGCATAGGCTCTTGCAGCAAAGGACTGCTGATGGCCGCGGGCGGCCAGGAACTCGGGACCGTAGGCAACATATTCCTTTTCCCAGTGTGCGTATCCCACGCGTGCGGGCCTGATGCCCTTGATGTCTTCCGGAGCCAGGTAAGGGAAATTTACGTTGTAGAACGCGCCCTTACGGGGATTGAAGGAAGCGAGGAGCTTGCGGAGGATATCCGGGAACAGTTTCTCTACCGCAGAGAAGTCTGCATTCTCGTCGAAGGTGTCCAGGCTCACTCCAACCGCGGGGATGCCGTTTACTGCGCCCTCCATAGTAGCGCCGATGGTGCCCGAATAAAGGGTAGCTGTTGCGGCGTTGTTGCCGTGGTTGATTCCGGAAACCACGAGGTCTGGCTTCTGGGGATAGAAGATGTTGTCTATGCCGAATTTCACGCAGCTGGCGGGGGTACCGTCAAGATACCACCAGTCTTCTCCGGGCAGGTCTTCTATGTGTTTGACAGCTATGGGTTTGTATCCCATCGTTACCGCCATTGACATGCCGCTTTGGGCATTTTTTGGGGAAACGATGGTTAAATCTCCGAATGGTCTGAGGAGCCTGACAAGGCTCCTGAGGCCGCGGGCGGAGTATCCGTCGTCGTTGGTTACAAGAATGCGCATCTTTTTCTGCAAATATAATGGATTTTTTCTCAATTTTTCATAAATTTGCGCCGCCTATTTAGGATAATAACAATTGTTAAACTCTTATACTTTTAAAAATGGTTAAACTTGGTATCAACGGATTTGGCCGCATCGGCCGTATGGTATTCCGTGCAGCAGTTGAAAATTTCCCCAACGACATCGAGATCGTAGGTATCAACGACCTTCTTGATCCCGACTATCTCGCCTACATGCTCAAGTACGATTCAGTACACGGCGCATTCCAGGGCGAAGTAGCAGTAGAGGGCAACTACCTCGTGGTAGGCGGCAAGAAAATCCGCCTCACCGCAGAGATGGATCCCGCAAACCTCAAGTGGGACGAGGTCGGCGCAGAGGTCGTGGTAGAGTCCACCGGTCTCTTCCTCACCGACGAGGCTGCCCGCAAGCACATCACCGCCGGCGCAAAGAAAGTCATCATGTCCGCCCCTTCAAAGGACGCAACCCCCATGTTCGTCTATGGTGTAAACCACGAGAAGTATGCCGGACAGGACATCATCTCCAACGCTTCCTGCACCACCAACTGCCTTGCCCCTATCACCAAGGTTCTCAACGACAACTTCGGCGTAGTCCGCGGCCTCATGACCACCGTACACGCTGCAACCGCAACCCAGAAGACCGTTGACGGCCCTTCAAAGAAGGACTGGCGCGGCGGCCGCGGCATCCTGGAGAACATCATCCCCTCTTCCACCGGCGCAGCCAAGGCAGTGGGTAAGGTTCTTCCCGAGCTCAACGGTAAACTCACCGGAATGAGCCTCCGCGTCCCCACCTCAGACGTCAGCTTCGTAGACCTCACCGTAGAGCTTGCAAAGCCCGCCTCCTACCAGGAAATCTGCGCCGCCATGAAGGCAGCGTCAGAGGGTGAGCTCAAGGGCGTTCTCGGTTACACCTCAGACGCAGTCGTAGCTACCGACTTCCGCGGCGACTCCCGCACCTCCATCTTCGACGAGAAGGCAGGTATCCAGCTGGATCCCACTTTCGTGAAGGTCTGCGCCTGGTACGACAACGAATGGGGCTACAGCAACAAGGTCCTCGAGATGGCAAAAGTTATCACGAAGTAATTATTGCTTAACCTTTTATCGGGCGGGAATCCTTTGGGTCCCCGCCTTTTTTATTTATTTTTTCTATATTTGTAAGGATAACGTAATTGGTAACATGAAGAAACTCTCCTTAATCCTCCTGCTGTCTTTCGCCTTCCTGCCCCTTATGGCGGGTAAAATCGTTACGGACAGCGTGTCCAGCAAAGTGCTCGGCACCACGGTCACATATAACGTATATCTTCCCGACGGCTTCGGAGAAGTCCCGGAACACTACCCCGTCGTCTATCTCCTCCACGGCCTGAGCGACGACTACACCGCCTGGGTAACCCGCGGCAATATGCAGATAGTAACGGACGAATTAATGCGCTCCGGCGAGGCCCGGCCTATGGTCATCGTAATGCCCAACGCCGGCGGTCCCGATATCCGCAACACCTGGAACGGCTATTTCAACATGCCCGGCTGGAACTACGAGGATTTCTTCTTCCAGGAGTTCATACCCGAGATAGAGAGCAGATACAAATGCGGAGGCTGCAAGCAGCAGCGCGCCATAATGGGTCTCTCGATGGGCGGAGGCGGCAGCACCGTCTACTGCCAGAGGCATCCTGACATGTTCTCCAGCTGCTACGCGATGAGCCCCTGGCTGGACGACAAGAGCTCCGAGGTAGAAGGCCAGAACGCCACGAAAGACAAGTTGTATTACGTCTGCCAGGCCGTTCGCGAGCATTCCGCAATAGATTTCGTAGCCAATGCCGACGAGGCTACGCTTGAGAAACTCCGCACCGTTGCCTGGTTCATAGACTGCGGAGACGACGACTTCCTGTTCCACCTTTCCGCAGACCTTCATATGAAGATGAAGGCCGCCGGCGTGCACAGCGAGCTCCGCGTAAGGGACGGCGTTCACAACTGGGAATACTGGCACCTGGCCCTCAGGCTCTCTCTCCCCTTCGCTTCCAGAAATTTCGATTAACCATATGAAACCCATGAATATACTGCTCATCGCCATTGCCCTGCTGCTTGCCGCAGGCGCCATAGTTTTTTCTTACATCCGCTCGCCCAAGGCCCCTGCTCCCGGCAAAGACGGCGACAAGTACATCCCCATGGAGAAGCGCACCGGCCCCCAGTCCGTAGTGTATTTCACGCGCGACCTTTCTCCAGAAGGCCTCATTAAGGCATACGAGAAAGTGAACGGCGGCATCACGGGCAAAGTAGCCGTAAAGCTTCACACCGGCGAGCAGAACGGCCCCAACATCATCCCGCGTGAATGGGTTAAAGCATTGTTCGAGAAAGACTTGCCCGAGGCCACGATAATAGAGACAAATACGTATTACGAGGGAGACCGCTCCACCACGGCCCTCCACCGCAAGACCATAGAGGTAAACGGCTGGACCTTCTGCCCGGTAGACATTATCGACGAGGAAGGCAACGTCTGCCTCCCCGTAGAGGGTGGCAAATGGTTCAAGCAGATGTCCGTAGGGTCCCACCTCCTCAATTACGACTCAATGGTCACGCTCACCCACTTCAAGGGACACGTGGCCGGCGGCTTTGGAGGCAGCAACAAGAACATCGGCATCGGCTGCGCAGACGGCCATCTGGGCAAGGCCTGGATACACACCCACCCCGGTCAGCCGGACCAGTGGGACATTGCCCAGGAGGAGCTTATGGAGCGCATAGCCGAGTCTACAAAGGCCACCATAGACCACTTCAAGGACCACGTTACATACGTTAACGTAATGCGCAATATGTCAGTTTCTTGCGACTGCGAGGGCCTTCTTGCCGAACCAGTGGTTACGCCCAACGTCGGCATCCTTTCCTCCACAGATATCCTGGCAATAGACCAGGCCTGCGTAGACATTGTGTACGCAATGAAGGAAGAGGAAAACCACGCCCTCAAGGAGCGCATAGAAACCCGTCACGGCCTGCGCCAGCTAAGCTATATGAAGGAGCTCGGAATGGGTAACGACCGCTACATCCTCATAGACCTCGACAACGGCGGCGTGCAGATTACCGCCGCAGACGCTGCCAAAGACCTTGTGCCCTTCGTTTATCCCGACGCCCCTGCAGAAGAGGAAGCACCCTCAGAAGAGGCAGAATAAAAGAATCGCCGCCACATTCCTTTAAGGCCGTCGTGCGCCCTTAAAGAATCGTAAAAAACTCGCATCCGTTTTTTTCGGATCCTTGCACCTGTGCCCCAGGAGCCGCATCTTTGCGGCATGAACAGACTCAAGTGCATACGGCTGCTGGCGGCCGTTCTGGCGGCAGGAGTGTCCTGCACCACCGTACATAAACTTCACAGAATCCAGTCTACGGAGCTCTCTGCCGGTCTAACAATGCCTGCGGAGGAGGAGCAGTTCCTCCCTTCCCTTTCCCTTCCAGACACTCCAAGGGACACTCTGCGCGTAGTTGACTATGAGGGCAATCAAACCCTCATTATGAACGCCATCCGTGACGAGAACGGTGAAATGGTGGCTCACGACCGTATAACGGCTTCGTACGTCACTGCCAGGTTCCGCAATGTGGCCGAGAGGCACGGTAAGGTAGACATCGCCTTCGACGTGCGCGTGCCGGCACAGATGCTGGACAGCCGCTGGCAGCTGAGGCTCAATCCCGATATGTACGTGCTTCAGGACTCTATCCGCCTGGAACCGGTAATCATAACCGGAGCCGCTTACAGAAAGGCGCAACTGCGTGGATATCAGCAGTATCAACGGTTCCTGGACTCCATAGTTACAGACACTACCCTCTTCATCAACAAGCACGACCTGGAGATATTCATCGAGCGCAACCTGCCTGTGCTGTACGCCCTGAAGCAGGATACCACGTTCGTGTCCGACGAGCAGTTTGCTTCAATGTACGGGGTCACGGAGCAGGAGGCAATAGACCATTACACTTACGGCATGCTGGTACGCTGGAACCGCAGGCGTGCGGCGATGAAAGACAAGATGTTCAACAAGTACGTAAAGGCGCCCCTTGTATCCGAGGGCATCAGGCTGGACACCGTGATCCGCAGCGACAACGGCGACTTCATCTACACCTACGTGCAGACGGTAAACACCACTCCCCGGCTGCGGAAGGTCGATATCCGCCTTTGTGGAGACATACGCGAGCAAGGGAAACGGATCTACACAATTCCCCGCTCCGAGCCGCTTACGTTCTATATTTCGTCCATCGCGGGACTGGCCGACAATACAGAGAAATACAGGCTTACGGTCATCAGCCGCACGGTCCAGGCCAATACGGCGTGCTACATAGAGTTCCGGCAGGGAAAGGCCGACATCGTCCCGACGCTGGGCAATAACCCCGTGGAAATCGGGCGCATAAAGGAGAACATCCGGGGGCTGCTGGTAAACGACACCTTCCAGCTGGACTCGATGACAATCTCTTCTTTCGCATCTCCGGAAGGCTCCGTGAGCGCAAACGAGGCGCTGTGCGGACGAAGGGCCGCTGCGGCCGGTGACTATTTCAGCCTGTACGTCCGCAGGGTGCGCGATTCGCTTGCGCGTGAAGGCGGCGTCTTTATGGACTTAGACGGCGGCGGGGCACATACGCGCAGGACGCAGGATATCCGTTTCCGCAGCCGGAGCGGCGGCGAGAACTGGCAGGCGCTGGATGCCCTTGTAGCGGAAGATCAAACACTTACGGAAGCGGCAAAGACGTTTTACAGGCAGGCGTCCGCCTTGAAGGATCTTGACTTCCGGGAAAAGAACCTCAGCCGTCAGCCGTGGTACATATACCTTCGCGAACACCTGTACCCACGCCTGAGAGTAGTAAAGTTCGACTTCTACCTTCACCGCAGGAACATGATTCGGGACACCATCCATACAACAGAGCTCGATACGGTGTATATGAGGGGCGTGCAACTGATACGGGACAGGGAGTACAAGGAGGCGCTGGAGCGGCTTCTTCCCTACCGCGACTACAATACGGCTGTGGCATTCCTTGCGCTTGACCGCAATGCCTCTGCCCTGGAGATACTTCAGACTCTTCCCAAGAGTGCCGGGACGGACTATCTTACCGCCATAGCGCTTTCCCGCCAGGGCGACGAGAGAGGCGCCGTAGAGCATTATCTGCATGCCTGCTCGCAAGACCGCAGCTTCGTACACAGAGGCAACCTGGACCCTGAAATATCGGCCTTTATCCGCAAATACGGCTTGAATGACGAATAAAATGGTTATCTTTGCGCCGCCATGAAAGAAATCAGATACGTCAGCGCAGACGAAGCCGTCAGCCATATACCTTCACACTGTCATATTCACCTCAGCAGCGTAGCCAGCGTGCCTCATTGCCTCATCAGGGCGCTTTGCCGCAGGGCGGACGCGGGAGACGTCAAGGACCTTCACTTCCACCACTTCCACACTGAGGGCCCGGCTCCATACAGCGAGCCGCAGTACGAGGGCATATTCTTCGACCAGGGCTTCTTTGTGGGCCCCAACGTGAGGGCTAACGTAAATGCCGGCTATGCGGACTACCTGCCCGTGCATCTTGGAGAAACGCCCCGCCTGTACCGCACCGGAGCCATAAAACTGGGCGCAGCCCTGGTAAATGTCTCCCTGCCCGATGCAGAAGGCCGCGTGTCCCTTGGCACCTCTGTTGACTGCTCGTACGCGGCAATCCAGACCGCAGACCTTGTAATAGGCGTCGTTAATCCCAACGTCCCCTTCGCTTACGGAGACCTCATAAGCACAGAGGCGTTCGACTATTTGGTTCAGGACGATGAGCCCCTGGTAACTGCCGCTTTTGCTGAGCCCACGCCCACGGAAATGGAGATTGGTCGCAACTGCGCAGCCCTGGTAGAAGACGGAGACTGTCTGCAGATGGGCATCGGTGCCCTTCCCAACGCTCTGGCATCGCAGCTGGCCAACCATAAAGACCTTGGCCTGCATACGGAGATGTTTGCTGACGGCCTGCTCCGCCTCATTAAGAAAGGCGTGATTAACGGTTCCCGCAAGCAGATAGACAACGGCAAGGTGGTAGCATCCTTCCTTCTTGGCTCGCACGAGGTGTATTCCTTCATAGACCACAACCCCGACGTGCTGATGCGCGACATCACCTATACCAACGACCC
>JAGCCD010000177.1 GCA_017651785.1 Bacteroidales bacterium | reverse complement strand
CGGCCGCTGCGGAGTGGTCGACTTCACCAATCCTGCAGCAGCCAAATGGTGGGGAGACTGGCAGCAAAAGCCCATTGACGACGGTGTTGACGGTTTCTGGACAGATATGGGCGAGCCCGCCTGGAGCAACGAGGAAGACAAGGACCGCCTGTTTATGCAGCATTACGCCGGCCCCCACGCCGCCGTGCACAATATGTACGGCCTTTACTGGGACCGCGTGGTAACTGAAGAATTCTACCGCCGCAATCCCGACAAGCGCCTCTTCCAGATGACGCGCGCCGCCTTTGCCGGCATGCAGCGCTACTGCTTCTCCTGGACCGGAGACTGCGGAGATCCCCGCAAGATGGCCGACAGCTGGGAGCAGTTCGCTTACCAGATTCCCATGATGCTTTCCGCCGGCCTGGGCGGAGTTCCCTTCATTACCGGAGACATTACCGGATACTGCGGCGCAATAGAAGATTACTCTGAAGTGGCTGAGCTGTACGTGCGCTGGATGCAGTTCGGACTGTTTACCCCTCTGAGCCGCGCCCACCACGAGGGAGACACCGCTGTAGAGCCCTGGATGTTCCCTCCCCAGGCTATGGAGGCAGCCAAAAAGGCAATCGAGCTCAAATACACCCTGCTACCTTACATATACACCTGCGCGCGTCAGGCGTACGAAACAGGCCTGCCGCTTATGCGTGCGATGTTCCTCGAGTTCCCGGAAGACAGGGAGTGCCGCAAGACCGACATGCAGTTTATGTTCGGCGGGAACCTGCTTGTAGCGCCGGTAGTAGACAAAGGAGCCGACACACGTAACGTCTACCTTCCCAAGGGCAGATGGTACGACTGGTACGACGGCACGGTTTACGACGGCGGACGTTACGTTACCGTTTCCGCCCCTCTTGACAGGATACCGCTGTTCGCCAGGGAGGGCACAATGGTTCCCACCGGCCCTGTAGTCATGAATACGGCAGAGGCAGAGGGTGCCCCGCTCATCATCCGCTGCTTCCCGCACGAGGGAGAGAAAGTAACTTATACCCTTTATGAGGACGACGGCGTTTCGCTTGGATACACCCGCGGAGAATACGCCAAAACCACGTTCACCTGCACACGGGAAAATGGCGTCATCAATATAGAATACAACGCAGAGAGCTTCGGAGGCTTTGCCATTCCGCAGCACAGCGCCATAAAGATGCAGTTCCCCGGCAAAAAGGCCAAACGGGTATACGTAAACGGCAAAAAGGCAAGGAAATGTTCAACCAATAATACACTAACTATTTCATTATGAAAAAATTAATTAACCTTTTCGCAATCGCAGGAATCGCTTGCATGGCAACCGTAGCCTGCACCAAGGACGGTCCCGACGGACCTCAGCCCAAACCCCAGGGCCTCACAGCCCCTACCCTGAGCGTCTCTCCTTCATCGGTAGTCGTATCCGAGGAGAGCGAGGATATCGCCCTCACCTTCACCTGGAACGATGTTTCAGCAGAAGGCATCACCCCCGTCTACGGCTTCCAGGTCACCAAGAAAGGCGACAGCGAGTTCGCTTCCGGAACCGCATTCGAGTGCCCTTCCACCGAGAAGAAGTTCAGCCACGCCGAACTCGCGGCCCTTGCCTCCGAGATAGGCGCTTCCATCAATGACGGCTTCGACCTCATCGCCCGCGTCCGCGTCACCGCAAAGGACAACAAGGACATCGAGGCTGTGCTTTCCAATGTAGTTGAAGTTGCCGTGAGCAAGGAGCAGTATCCCATCCAGAACATCTATCCCATCGGTAACGGCACTCCTTACGGCTGGTCCCAGGACAAGACCGAGCCAATGGAGAAGAGCGGCAGCACCTTCACCTGGACCGGTCACCTCTATGGTAACGCCGAGTTCAAGTTCTTGCTTCAGAACGACGGCAACTGGTGGCCCGGCATCGTGAACAAGACCGACGACGCCTACAAGTACGAGCCCGTCCTCGGCTTCAGCGACTCCGACGACAGGAAGTTCAAGGTGGACAAGGAAGGTAAATACACCATCACCATCGACGCCGCCAACACCAACGCCCTCAAGATGAAGGTAGAATTCATCGACGACGACATCCAGACCCTCGTGGTTGACCATCTCTACATCCTCGGCGGCGCCACCAAGACCGGCTGGAGCCTCGACGCAATGGAAGAGTTCGAGAAGAACGGCAACATCTTCACCTGGGAAGGCTCCCTCACCGAGGGCGGCGAATTCCGCTTCCCCATGCAGCGTGACTGGTGGCCTTGCCTTATGATCGCAATGGACGGAGAGACCCTCGTGAAGGGCGTTTCCGACGACGAGAAGACCGGCTACACCGTTGACGAGACCGCAATCTACAAGATCGTCTGCGACATAGACAACATGAAGGTCTCCATCAACAAGACCGGAGACATCGCTCCCGCAGAATTCCCCACCGTATTTATGTGCGGCGACGCCACTCCTTACGGTTGGAACTCCATAATGACCGAAGAGAGCCAGCTCGTTCCCGAGGATATGGGCAACGTGAACGTACTTGCCTGGACCGGCGAGCTCAAGGCTTCCGGCACCTTCAAGTTCCTCACCTGCGGCGACTGGGTTCCTTCCTACAACCGCGATGCAACCGCTTCCGATTACTGGACCCTTGCATACAGGGAGAACTACGATCAGCCCGACGAGCAGTTCAAGGTATCCGAGGACGGCACCTACAAGGTGGTCGTCGACCTGGACGCCATGAAGGTAACCTGCACCAAGCAGGGCGGAGACGGCTTTGACTTCACTCCCAGCGACGCCTACAAAGCCGCCGGCAACCTCTGGAAGCCCGTGGACGAGGCAAAGGCCGTCAACTACTTTATGTACATGAACATAGCCCCCGACTGGTCCAATGCCAAGTACGACAACGTGGGCGGTGCCGAGTGCCCTTTCTGCGAGTTCAACCAGTCCACCTACAAGCTCACCTTCGACGACCAGACCTTCGACCGCTGGCAGAACCAGTTCTACATCTATCCCCAGGAAGGCCACTTCATCCCGCTGAGCGCAGGCAAGAACTATAAGTTCAGCGTAACCCTGCAGTCCACCGAGTCCTTCGGCGCCTTCTTCAAGCTGGTGCAGTACAACCCCGATGGCATCGATCCTCCCAAGCACGAAGGCGCTGCAATCTGGGAGCCCGCGGGCTATCCCGACAATGTGGTCTTCGAGGCCGGCACGCCCATAGTGCTGGAGCAGGAGTTCGCAGGAGTTGACGTATCCAACATCAACCTCATCTTCGACTTCGGCAAGAACCCCGCCGGAACCGTAGTCTACATCAAGGACATCACCCTTACCGAAGTGTAATCGCTCCGCGGGCTTAACGCATGAAACGATTCCTTGTCCTGACCGCTCTCCTTCTGGGCATTGCCGCTACGGCAAGCGCCCAGAAGCTGGACATGCT
>JAGCCD010000176.1 GCA_017651785.1 Bacteroidales bacterium | reverse complement strand
TAGCAGTAGTATTCTCCGTCTGCGTACTTAAGGGAAGCGGTGAGCTCGCGGCTGACGCTCTTCTTGCCGTCTATGGCATAGGCGGCTGCAAGGAGCCAGGCTGCGCTGTTCTCAAGCTTCTTTGACTTCTCACGCAGGAGGTTCATAGCGCTGCGGTTGGGCTTGCCGGCGGTTGCCAGGGCATAGACGCCGTAAGCTTTCTCCACATTATTGCTCTTGGAATTGCCTACCATCTTGGTGAGCCACTTGATGAGGTCTTTCTTGAGGTCTGCAGGAACTGCATAACCCTGATTCTCGGCCTCCTGGAGGAAGTGGAGGGCATATGCGCTGCCAAACTCGGAAGAATAGTTGCTGCCGGGCCAGTAAGAGAGGGAACCGTCGGACAGACGGAAGCTCTGCAGGCGGCGTATGGTGGCCTCTACGTTGTTCTTGGTACGCTTGAGATCTTTCTCGCTCAGCGTGGATACCTTGTCAAGATAGAGCTGAGGGAAGGCCGAGGATACGGTCTGCTCCACGCAGCCGTAAGGATACTCGATGAGGAATTTGAGGCGCCTGTTAAGGTCTATGGCAGGCATGCTGGAGAACTCGATCTTTGCGGAGTTGGTGCCGGGAGTGCCGAAGAGAGGTACGGATACCTCCTTGGTCTCTCCAGCAGCAACGAGCACGGTCTGGCCGCGGGTAACCTGAGGATTGGGGTTGTTGATATCGATCTCTATGCTGCTCACGGACTTGTCTCCTGCGGCCTCTGCGGTTGCCTTGAAGTGCGCTACGCCGGTGTTGTCAAGAACCTTGGCCTCGAAGTAGTAGACTTCCTGGCCCTCGTCCGTGGAGTTGACCTCCATGGTGGAAGGACCCACGATCTGCATGTAGTCGTCTGCCGCTACGGCCAGCTTGACCTTGCCGACGTTCTTCTTCATGGTAAGGAGGGTGACGGGAACCTTTACGGTCTCTCCTACATTGAGAGCCCTCGGGAGGGTTGCCTGCACCATTACGGGCTTGGTTACGGTGACATCCTTGCTGGTGCTGCCCTGGGCACGGCCGTCGGTGGCTATGACCATTGCGCGCATTGCGCCGATGTACTGGGGAACCTCGATGCTGTGGGTTCCAGTCTTGCCGGCCTTGAGGGTGAAGGGACCCAGATAGGACACAACTGCCTTGAAGCGGTTGGCGTTCTGGGGCTTGACCTGCTGTACGGCATCGGCCTCGTCGTCACCACCTATTGCGAAGAGCTGCTCGATGCGGCCGCCATAGGCGCCGATTACGTCGTCATAGAGGTCCCAGGTGCGGACGCGGAGAGCCTCTTTTGCATAGAAGGCGCCCCAGGCGTCGGGAGTCCTGTAGGAAGTGAGGCCGAGCAGGCCCTCGTCTACAAGGGCTACGATGTAGCTCATTGCCTTGCCGCTCTTCTCCTTGACCTTGAAGCTGAGAGTTGTCTCTGGCTTAACGTCGTCGGGGATGTCAATTTCCGGCTCAAGGTGGGAAGAAGGATCTTCCACGTTGATGTTCTGTACGCCGTACAGGCGGATGGGAGCGTCATTGAGCGTGGTGGCGTGAGGCTGCACCAGGGTTACGAATGCATATGCGTTGGGAAGCATGTCTGCATCTACGGGGACTTTGATCTCCGTTGAGCCCTCGTCGCAGGAAATCCAGTCTGCACGGAGGATCCTGCCGGCTTTCTCTATGGAGACAAGCGCCCTGCTGCCCTTTGATGAAGGGATGGTGATCTTTGCGGTCTCTCCTACCTTGAACTTGTCTTTGTTGATGCTCATGCTCAGGCGGGTGGCTGCAGTGGACTCTGAACTACGGCCGGAGGAGTAATCGTCGTATACCTCGCAGAGCATTGAGCTTGCGTGGCCGCCCTTGACATCAGTTACGCGCACGAAGTACAGGCCGTTGGGTGCGTCTTCCCAGTTATAGGAGAAGCTGCCGGAGCCGCCGGGAGAGGAGAAATGCTTCTCGTACATAAGCTCCTTGCTCTTGCCGGACATATAGCTTGCAATCTGGGAGGAGGAGTTCCACCACCAGCTCCAGTCTACGTGGTAGACCTCTGCGTGCAGGTCTGAAACCGTGACGGGCTTGCCGTCGGGGCCGACGGTAACCACCTCGAACTTGTGATTCTCTCCCGACTTGAGGTATTCCTCGCCCCAGTCGGTCTGATTGCTGGCGGTGCGCATGCCCACATAGGCGTCGAACGGAGACATCTTCCAGCTTGACCAGCCGGTAGAGAACTCGCCGGAAGGCTCGAAGGCGCGCAGGGTGAATGCGGCGTCAAGCATTCCGGGAATGCTCTGGAGGTTGAGGTTCATACCGGTGCCGAGGTAGCAGTGGCCTTCCTCGTCTGTGGTCATGTCGTTATAATAGAGGGTCTGGCTGCCAAAGACGCGGGTGTCGTCCTTGAAGTCGTAGTCCTCGTAGCCCTTGAAGGCTGTGCGGGCGCTGGACAGGGCGATGTCTCCGTTCACCTTAAGGCCGCTGCCAATTGCGCCATAAAGCCACTTGACGGTGACTGTACCGCGGGAGGAGGCTACGGGCGAGAGCCAGGGCTCCTCGAAGGAGAGGTTTACATCCAGCTTGTTGGGCTTGACGGTCTCTACCTTGAGGGACTTGGTGAAGGTGTTGGATCCGATCTTGACCCTTACGCTCCATCTGCCGGTGGGGGCGTCCTGGTCTGTGGTGAAGGGGAAGTGATAAATGTGCGAGCCGTCGTTCTTTACGGTGATGGTGCGGGTTACGCGGCCGTCGGGATTGCGGAGCTCTGCGGTAACGGGGTGACCGATGGGGAGTTCGTCTCCCTCGGACATGGTGATGGTGCTGATATGGAGGGTGTCGCCAGGACGCCAGACTCCCCTCTCACCGAAGATGTATGCCTTGAGGCCGCCCTCGGCAGAAGCGCCGCTAACATCGAACGAGCTGGTAGACAGCGACTTCTCGTATTTGAGGGCCAGGTAGGCGCTGCCCTTCTCGGACGAGGCAAGGACGTAACGTCCATTGTCGTCGGGGAAGGAGACGCGGCCGTCCTTATCGGTTACGCCTTTGTCTATCTCCTGCAAAACATCGTCGTACAACTTTACCTTGACGCCCTTGAGAGGAGCGCCGGTAAGGATGTCGGTCGCAAAGATTTCCCAGCGCTTGTCTGTGCCCTTGGCTATGAGGGCGACGTCTGAAGCGATGAGGAAGGTGTTGCGCTGGTCATACGTATCGTAGTCTCCGAAGTAGGTATCGCTGTCCCAGAAATCCTCTTCTACAAGAGGCTCGGTGCCGCGGATCTCTACGTGATAGATGGCGCCGGGCTCGGGGGTGATGAGCTCGTCCAGGCTCACGGCGTAGTTGCGGAGCATACGGATATGGGGAGCGTCTGTGCTGCCCAGCACGAGGGTGGTGTCTGCGATTACGCGGGCCACTTTGTACATGTTGTAACGGGCCTCGTAGGTATCGAACTGCAGGAACTGCAAAATATTACTGGTGAATATCTTGCGCACCCTTACGCGCGCACCGGCATAGCCGGCGGAACTGAACAGGAGGTCCATGTTGCCGGTAGAGGGCAGGATGGATCCGTTGCTGACCAGTTTGATCTGGGGTTCTTCCGGAGTCTCGGCGTCCGAGGAAGAATCTTCATCGTAGGCCGGATAGGGATTGTCTGCAGGAGCCTTGACAATCTTACTTGTCTGGTCCTTGTTGGCTGAAGGACGGGAGCCGTCCCCCTGACATCCTGCTAAGAGCAGGGCAGCAATGATTGCTACGGGAAAGAATTTGGCAAGTTTCATATTATTCAGTAATTTTGTCCTGATGTCTCCCAAAGGTAAGAAAATAATTTGGATTTTAGTGCCCCTGGTGGTGCTGTATATGTTCTGCCTGCCATTCCGCCTGTTCCGCAGTCCGCTCAGCGCCACCCTCACCGCACAGGACGGCACGCTCCTGGGAGCCCGCATCGCCGCCGACGGCCAGTGGCGCTTCGCCCCGGCAAAGAAGGTCCCGGAGAAGTTCGCCAAATGCATCGTCACATACGAAGACAAAAGGTTCTGGTGGCATCCGGGAATAGATTTTCTTTCCATAGGCCGCGCCGTGCGGCAGAATCTCTCACGCCACGAGGTGGTGTCCGGCGCCAGCACCATCACAATGCAGGTAATACGCCTCAGCCGGCCAAACGCCCCCCGCAACATAGGGGAAAAACTGCTGGAGGCAGTGATGGCCACGCGTCTTGAGTTGCGCCATTCAAAGAAGAAAATCTTGCTTCTGTACGCTTCAAACGCTCCTTTCGGCGGAAACGTCGTTGGTATAGAAGCTGCGGCGTGGCGCTATTTCGGTCGTCCTGCTGAAGACTTGTCATGGGCAGAGAGCGCCATGCTGGCCGTGTTGCCAAACGCCCCGGCGCTCATCCACCCCGGCCGCAACCGCGCGGCGCTGCAGCAGAAGCGCGACTTCCTGCTGGACAAGCTGCAGGCTAAGGGCATCATAGACGATATCGAATGCGAGCTTGCCAAGGACGAGCCGCTGCCGGACAGTCCCCTCCCCATGCCCGACAACGCCTACCACCTGCTTGAGCGCCTCCGCGCCAAAGGAGGAGACAAGGCCTACACCTGCACGCTGGACCCGGCTCTGCAGGAGAGGATAAACGGCATAGCCCGCGCCCATTTCTACGACTATCACCAGAATATGGTGGACAATATGGGCATCCTGGTGCGCAGCGTGCAGACCGGAGACATACTGGCATACTACGGCAACACAAAAGGGCTTCAGGACAACCTTCGCGGCGCCGACGTAGACATGATTCCTGCGCCACGCTCCAGCGGCAGCACGCTTAAACCTATTCTTTACGCCGCAATGCTGGACAGCGGCCTGGTCCTGCCCTCCACCCTCATCAAGGATACTCCATACAATTATAACAACTTCGCGCCGCACAATTACGCCCGCACGTTCGACGGCGCCGTTCCGGCCGACGAAGTGATTGAGCGCTCGCTCAACGTCCCCTCGGTGCGTATGCTCGAGAAATACGGCGTGCCGCGTTTCCTGCAGATACTCAAGGGGATGGGCTTCAGCACGGTGACCCGCAGCGCAGACCATCACGGCCTGTCGCTCATACTGGGCGGCGCCGAAATAACACTGCAGGACCTTGTGGGAGCCTACTGGTCCATGGCGCGCAAGCTCACAGAGGACGTAGACGATCCCAACGCGGAGAAAGTGGACATCCCCCTGTCGCGCGCATCTGTTTGGCTCACTTTCAACGCCCTTTCAAAGGCCGGAAGGCCCGAGGAGGAGTCATCCTGGCAAGACTTCAG